>NZ_JAMZEG020000005.1 GCF_024435075.2 Marinomonas maritima
TTTCCAATTTTGGATTAATAATATCTGATTCCGGTGAATTAGGTACAATCCAGCTTGATTTGAGTCGTTGTGTTTCAAGCTCAATCGCTTCGCGTTTTTTACAAAATGCAGCCCAACGTTCATCAGACACCAGACCCAATTCACGGCCTTTCTCTGTTAGGCGCATGTCGGCATTGTCTTCACGTAAAATCAAACGATATTCCGCACGACTGGTAAACATACGATAAGGTTCTTTGGTTCCCATAGAAATCAAATCATCTACCAATACACCAAGATAGGCTTCATCACGACGAGGTGTCCAAGCATCTTTATCTTGTGCCAGTAATGCCGCGTTTAAACCCGCCAATAAACCTTGCGCCCCCGCTTCTTCATAACCGGTTGTACCGTTGATTTGTCCGGCGAAAAACAAACCTGGCATGTGTTTGGTTTCTAAAGAATATTTTAAATCTTGAGGATTAAAGTAATCGTATTCGATAGCGTAACCAGGACGCATAATATGCGCGTTTTCCATTCCTTTCATCGAGCGAACTAGCTCAATTTGAACATCAAACGGCAAGGACGTCGAAATACCATTGGGGTAAAGTTCGTGTGTTGTTAAACCTTCTGGCTCAATAAAAATCTGATGTGAATTTTTATCCGCAAAGCGCACTATTTTGTCTTCAATAGAAGGACAATAACGCGGCCCTACCCCTTCAATTACACCAGTATACATAGGAGACCGATCCATACCAGCACGAATAATGTCATGAGTTCGTTCATTGGTATGGGTAATAAAACATTCAATTTGACGAGGATGCATCGCTCTATTTCCCATGTACGACATAACGGGCGTAGTGTCGTCGCCGGGTTGTGCTTGCATTTGGGAAAAATCAACTGAACGTGCATCAACTCTAGGCGGTGTACCTGTTTTTAAACGATCAACTCGAAACGGTAGAGCGCGTAACTTTTCGGCCAAACCTATTGAAGGTGGATCTCCAGCTCGGCCACCAGAATGATTCTGTAAACCAATGTGTATGATGCCACCTAAAAAAGTCCCCGCGGTTAACACGACGGTTTTACCATTAAAACGAATACCAGTTTGGGTAATAATACCTCGAGCGGCACCATCTTCAACGATGAGATCTTCTACGGATTGTTGAAAAAGCCAAAGATTTTCTTGATTTTCTAATTTATAACGAATAGCCGCTTTATATAATATGCGGTCAGCTTGAGCACGAGTTGCTCGAACAGCTGGACCTTTTCGAGAGTTCAAGGTGCGAAATTGAATACCTGCTTTATCGGTTGCCAATGCCATAGCACCATCCAAAGCATCAATTTCTTTTACTAAATGGGATTTTCCAATGCCACCAATAGCAGGGTTACAGGACATTTGTCCTAAAGTTTCAATGTTGTGGGAAAGTAACAATGTTTTAACGCCCATACGTGCTGAAGCCAAAGCAGCTTCTGTACCAGCATGTCCACCACCAACCACAATCACATCAAAGCGACTTGGGAAATCCACAGGAACCTCGGTATTACTAAATAGAAAAATGAATGAAAAACGATCAACTATCGATAAGGCCGCTTAGTATATAGGCAAAATTCTAAAAAGGAAGTGAGTGAAATCCCATTTACCCGGTCATCAATATTAATATATATAAGTAGTATATAAGGTCTTTTGTTATTGTTATGTTTATATAGGAAGCAAAAATCTGTTAGTAAGTATTTTTTATACATATAAATCATATTGATACAGCGATGACATCTTGTGAACTATCCCCCTCTCTTCCTGTGTTGTGGGTAACTTATTCCTGTGTATAAAAGTACCACTTATACACGGCCTGATTTTTACCTCTAAGTTGTTAAAAACTGTGCAAAACTTCTTATCAACCTATTACCATACTTATCAACAGGTGGTTTTTTTTAAATAGTCGATATTAAGTTGTTGATTTTTAAAAGTTTAATTTATTTTATAAGCATTTTTTTGCCTTTATTTTAAAAAAACAATCCACAAGCAAAAAAATTAAAATTTCTAATTAATTGTATTTTTATGACTTATAAATGTGAATAGTTTCCATAGACGCTGGTTTTCAAAGGGGTTGAAGCATTGTGGAGAAAGAAAGACAATTTTTTAAAATCACTCTCTGTGAGTAACTTTAATTTTTTGACTCTTTGAAAGTGACTTTAATCAAGGCTAACTGCCAAAATGAAGACTTGTTTGTATAGAGCAATAAAAAATAGCTACTTGTCGGTCGGAAAGGAAGGCTGACTGGGTCGTGATTGATAGGAATGTCACTGACTAGTAATGTAACTGACTAGCAATGAAGGCATCTCCTTAGTGGGCACGTCTTTCAAAAAAGTCACGTAAAAATGAAGGTTTGCTTTGTGGGGAGAAAGACAAATAAAAAAAGCGCCCTCTATACTTAATAGAGAACGCTTTTTATTGCTAGATTTTTTGTTCCTAAGAAGAACGAAGAAATTTAACGATTAGCTGTTTTTAAGGCTTTTCATGTCAATGATAAAGCGATATTTAACATCGCCTTTTTTCATGCGTTTATACGCCTCGTTGATATCTTGGATATTAATCATCTCAGCATCACATTCAATATTATGTTCAGCACAAAAATCTAATACTTCTTGAGTTTCTGCAATGCCACCAATCAAAGAGCCTGTCAGAATACGGCGTTTTAATACCAAATTAGCAGCATGAACAGTGGGATCCATTGGTTCAATCAAACCAACTAAAATGTGTACACCATCGACCTTTAAGCAATTGAGGTAGGGGTTTAAATCATGTTGAACAGGAATAGTGTCTAGTAAAAAATCAAAATTCATTGCCACTGCTTGCATTTGGGTGTCGTCGGTTGAAACAACAACGTGATCGGCGCCTTGTTTTTTTGCTTCGGCTATTTTATTTTCAGAACGAGTAAAAATAGTGACTTCCGCGCCCAATGCTTTGGCTAATTTAACCCCCATGTGACCTAAGCCGCCCATACCTAGAATACCAATTTTATCACCTGCTTTGACGCCATAATGACGCAGTGGTGAAAATGTGGTTACACCAGCGCATAATAATGGCGCTGCTTTACTGGCATCAAGTGCTTCTGGAATGGACAAAACGAATTTTTCACGGACAACGATATGATCAGAATAACCGCCGTAAGTTAAGGTGCCGTCAATTAAATCGTGAGCCCCATAAGTTCCAACGGGGTTATTATCACAATATTGTTCTAAGTCCGCTGAACAGTGTGAACAATGTTGACAAGAGTCAACCATACAACCAACGCCGACAACATCACCCACTTTGTATTTAGATACTTTACTGCCGATTTCTGTGACTTTACCGACAATTTCATGACCAGGAACGATTGGGTAATTACTTGGCCCCCAATCACTTTCCGCCGTATGAATATCAGAGTGACAAACACCACAATACAGAATATCTATATTTACATCGTCTTCACGAAGAGAGCGGCGTTCAAATGAAAATGGTGCTAAAGGGGTTGTTGCAGAGAGTGCCGCATACGATTTTGCTTGGCTCATAAATTATGACTCCAGAGTTTGAACATGAAATACGTGATGGCTAGTTTAGAGTAAATTTCCTCGTTTTGTGTTGTGCATTTTTGTTATAGTTTTGCCTATTCCTCTAAATAAAGAAAATTTAACTTTTCCTACACAATCTTGAGTGGATACTAAATTTATTGATTTTTTTATAGATAGGCCAATCGAAGATGACCGATAGAAACTTAGTTGATTTGATCAAAACTCTGATGATAGAGGATGGCTTTTTAGACACCTCAATTGCCAATGTTCGACTAATGCGCAGTGAAAAATCCTTCCCGAGGATGCCGCTTATTTACAGTCCAGGATTGACTATCATAGTTCAAGGTCGAAAAATTGGTTATTTAGGTGATCGTGAAATTCACTACAATTCCGGTCATTATTTAGTACAAACCCTTCCTTTGCCTTTTGAATGTGAAACCTTTGCCAGTAAAGAAGAACCCCTTTTTGGCGTGTCGATTAATATAGATCCTGCATTATTATCTGAGTTGGTTTCTGATACTACTGAAAGTAACTTAAAGCTGTCTGTACCTTATTTTCCCATGTCATCTGTTGCTATGAGTCCAGACATGGAAGAAGCCGTTAAACGACTTATTAGAGCGCTACATGATCCAAAAACCGCAAAAACCATGGGACAGAGTCGAGTGAGAGAAGTCATTTTTGAAGCTTTACAAAGCCCGCAAGGCGATGCTTTACGGGCCCTTGTTGTAAACCAAGGTCGTTTTTCTCAAATTGTCCATTCTTTGAAACAGCTGCAGTTGCAATTAGATCAAGAAGTGCGAATTGAACAACTCGCCGAAGGCGCCAATATGAGCGTTTCCAGCTTTCACCATCATTTTAAAGCCGTTGCAGGGTCTTCTCCTTTGCAATATTTAAAGAGACTCCGTTTATTGAAAGCGCAAATGCTGCTTAATCAAGGCCACCTAAATGTGGGCCAAATTGCTTTAGAAGTCGGCTACAAAAGCATTCATCAGTTTAGTCGAGATTATAAGCGGTATTTTGGTGTGCCACCGACCAAAGACAAGCAAAAAGATGAAGTGGC
The DNA here is from genome assembly GCF_024435075.2 of Marinomonas maritima. Taxonomy (NCBI): domain Bacteria; kingdom Pseudomonadati; phylum Pseudomonadota; class Gammaproteobacteria; order Oceanospirillales; family Oceanospirillaceae; genus Marinomonas; species Marinomonas maritima. Next base: position 4,583 of record NZ_JAMZEG020000005.1, read on the forward strand.
TGTGTGAAATAAGTTATACAGAAATTTGATTTTAGTAGACGACTGGTCTAAATTTATTGCTCTTGTGTTTTATCCGTATAGGTATGGCAATTTGCTCAATTTCATTCATGAACAAGACTTAATAATAAATGCCCCCGAAAAGCCTCGTCGAGGACGACCAAAAAAGCTGTCTGCTGATTCTTTTGATACGCGTGAATCTTTGTTAAGAGCAGGTATGTTAATGCTGACGGAAATCGGCTTTTCTCGTAGTGGTATTGACCCTATTTTAAAGTCTGTAGGGGTTCCTAAAGGGTCTTTTTATCACTATTTTTCTAGTAAAGAGGTGTTTGGTCTTGCTGTTCTTCAGCGCTATCGTTGTTACTTTGAAGCTAAATTAGATCGTTTTTTATTAGATGACGCTTTTTCTCCTTTAGAGCGATTGCAGCGGTTTGCAAAGGATGCTCAGGACGGTATTGTGCGTCATGACTTTAAACGAGGCTGTTTAGTGGGTAATTTAGAGCAAGAATCGCCTAATTTATCCAATGTGTTTCGTGAGCAACTTCAAGAGACTTATCAGAGCTGGCAAATTCGTGTCGCTGCGTGCCTTCTGCTGGCATTGAAAGCGGGTGAAATTAAGCTGCATAATTCTATTGAAGATACATCTCAAGCATTTTGGATTGGTTGGGAAGGTGCGGTTCACCGGACACGATTAATGAAAGACACTCAGCCCTTAAGTCTTTTCTTAGACTTCTTTATACAGGCGATTAAGGTGAAATAGCCTTGTTGTTCTCTGGAACCATGGAGCCAAGCATCATTACTTGGCTTTTTTTAGTTATTTAATTAGACGATCGGTCTAAAAGTGGAGGTAATATGTTTAAAGGTGTATTGATTACTCAAGAAGATAAAAAAAATTTAGTGTCTGTGACAGAATTGAATGAAAGCCAGTTGCCCGAAGGCGATGTCTTGGTGGATGTCTATTACAGTACGTTAAATTATAAAGATGGTTTAGCGATTACTGGTAAATCCCCCGTTGTTCGATCCTTTCCTATGGTGCCCGGTATTGATTTGGTTGGCAAAGTGACTCAGTGTGACTCAGACGCTTTTTCTGAAGGGGATTGGGTATTATTGAATGGTTTTGGGGTGGGTGAAATGCACTGGGGCGGATTGGCTGAAAAAGCACGCTTAAAAAGTGATTGGCTCATCCCACTTCCAAAAGGTATAGAACCTAAGCAATCTATGTCAATAGGTACAGCGGGTTACACCGCCATGTTGTCGGTTTTAGCCCTTGAAAAACAAGGTGTTATGCCTAATTCTGGCGAAATTCTTGTCACTGGGGCAAACGGTGGAGTGGGCAGCTTCGCCATTCGTTTGCTCAATCGTCTTGGTTATCATGTGGTGGCGTCAACAGGACGAATGGAAGAAACTGACTATTTAAAAGCACTTGGCGCCAGTGAGGTTATTGATCGCAATACGCTTTCTGAGCCGGGTAAACCTTTGCAAAAAGAGCGTTGGGCTGGCGTCATCGATTGTGTTGGTAGTCATACCCTAGCCAATGCCTGTGCGAGCACAAAATACGGCGGTGTTGTTACCGCTTGTGGCTTAGCGCAAGGCATAGACTTCCCTGCTTCCGTCGCACCGTTTATTCTGCGTGGCGTCAAACTCATCGGCATCGACAGCGTGATGCGCCCTAAAGCGGATCGTATTGAAGCTTGGCAGCGTTTAAGTGAATTACTACAACCACAAGATTTTGATGTAATCAGCACAGAAATTGGCTTAGAGGACGTTGTAGAAACGGCCTATAAATTACTTGATGGTCAAGTACGTGGTCGAGTGATTGTCGTAATAAGATAGGCTCTGTGATGAAAACAGCTTAGTTTATGGTGGAGTAAAAGCACAATCACAGATGCTATCTTGGCTGTTTTCCTTTCTTAACTTCAGTAATATGGCGTCGCCTTTATTATTGATTGGAGCCTCAATGTACGTTTTAGACCCAGCTATCGCCATGCAAATAGTCAGCCGTACCATGAGTATTTTGGGACACAATGTGAATGTAATGAACAATCGTGGTGTGATTCTTGGCTCGGGCGATAATCTGCGTATTGGTGCTATTCATGAAGGGGCGTTATTAGCGATTACTCAAAATAGAGTGGTAGAAATTACCTCAGAAGCCGCATCAGGACTTATAGGAGTAAAGCCCGGTATTAATTTACCTCTTCATTATCAAGGTCAAATTATTGGTGTTATTGGTATCACAGGGGAATTCAAAGAAATAACGCCTTACGGGCAGTTATTGAAAATGACCGCTGAGATAATCGTTGAGCAAGCCAATTTACAAGACAAACTACAATGGGAAAATCGCCAAAAAGAAGAGTTTATTCTGCAACTGATTAAGGGGGATCTCCGGGATAAACCTCAGCTCATCGAATGGGCTTCTCAGTTAGGTATTTCTCTTGAAACGCCTAGAGTTGCAGCGATTATAGAGGTGAGCGATATAAACTCTAAAACTTTGAATAACGGTCATGATACGAACAATCTGAAAGAGGTATTACACCTTTTACAGTATCCTGAGCGTGGAAATTTAGTCGCTATGACGTCTCTGAATCAACTGGTTATTTTAAAACCTGCTTTTTTAGATGGACATAACTGGGATCCTACCCTAGAAAGTGCGCGTATTGATGAACTCTTAAAACGTTTGCCTCATCATATCAAAGACGGTACAAAAATTGCTCTAGGGCATTATTTTCCAAATATAGATGGCATAGCGCATTCCTATCAAACGGCTCAGGAAACCTTGATCATTGGTAAGCAGTTTAACAATGAAGAGAGGAAGTATTTGTTTGAGGATTATTCTTTGCAGGTTTTATTATCTGGTCTTAAACATAATTGGCGAGGTGAGATTTTATCTAGTCATTACCAACAACTTCAATTCGCTGATAATAAAGGATCGTTACGAAAGACGCTCGCTGCCTACATTACTCATTTTGGGGATTTACAGCAGTGTGCTAATGCCTTACACATTCACCGTAATACGTTGCGGTATCGGTTAGATAAAATTCAACACATTACCCAATTAGACATTCATGCATTAGAGGGTCTTTTTAGACTCTATTTAGGCCAATTAATTGCGGATTAAATGACAGTAAAATGGCTTATTGAGAGTATAAAATTCAATAATTTTGTGCAAATGAACAAAAAAAGCATACAAAAGAGCGTTATATCCAGCTAAGTGGCTAAAGCTTAAGTTGGCTGTTTATTGAATAATAAAAGTCCTAAAAACAGGTGTCATTGACTCCAACACTAAAAATAAAAAAGGACATTACTCGATGAGCTTAGTACTGATCTTGATAGGGGTTATCGCCTTTATCGTCGTTGCAACATCTAAATTTAAACTTCACCCTTTCTTAACCCTGATATTAGCGGCATTTATCGCAGCGTTTGCTTATGGTTTACCTAGTAGTACCATTGCCAAAACGATTACATCGGGCTTTGGTGGGATTCTTGGATACATAGGACTAGTGATCGTCCTAGGTACGATTATTGGAACCATTTTAGAAAAAGCGGTGCCGCCATTACCATGGCCAATTGCGTTATTAAGCTTCTAGGAAAACGCTTTCCTACTTTAACCATGTCCTTGATTGGTTATATGGTTTCCATCCCCGTGTTCTGTGATTCTGGCTTTGTTATTTTAAACTCATTGAAACAGTCCATGGCAAATCGCATGAAAGTTTCCAGTGTGTCTATGAGTGTGGCTCTGGCCACTGGGCTTTATGCGACACATACCTTTGTACCGCCAACGCCTGGCCCTATTGCGGCGGCAGGGAACTTAGGCCTAGAGTCAAATTTGGGTTTGGTTATCTTGGTGGGTATTTTTGTCGCTGCTGTTGCGGCTTTGGCGGGAATGTTATGGGCAAATCACTTTACTAATATCGAGCCTGATGGTGAAGGCGCGGATGAACTAAAAGCTCAAAATGAAGATTACGAAACGTTAAAACAAAGCTACGGTACACTACCAAGCCCATTTAAAGCCTTTGCACCGATCTTTGTACCTATTTTATTAATATGCTTTGGATCTATTGCTGGTTTTCCTTCTGCACCTTTGGGAAAAGCGACTTTATACGATGCATTCGTCTTTTTAGGACAACCTGTAAATGCCTTGTTAATTGGCCTGTTTTTATCTTTATTACTGTTAAAAAGTGATAAAAAAATAGAAGAGTTTAGCGAGCGCATTAGCCAAGGTTTGGTTGTTGCTGCTCCTATTTTATTAATCACAGGTGCCGGTGGTGCCTTTGGTGCGGTTCTTAAAGCGACGCCGATTGGTGAATTTCTTGGTACATCATTGTCTGCGCTTGGTATTGGTATCTTTATGCCATTTATTGTCGCCGCCGCGTTAAAGTCAGCACAAGGGTCTTCTACGGTGGCTTTAGTCGCAACATCAGCTTTGGTTGCGCCAATGTTGGGTGATATTGGCTTAGCCAGTGAAATGGGTCGCGTATTAACCGTAATGGCTATTGGTGCGGGTGCTATGACGGTTTCTCATGCCAATGATAGTTTCTTCTGGGTTGTAACTCAATTTAGCCGTATGAGCGTATCACAAGCTTATAAAGCGCAAACGATGGCGACCCTGATTCAGGGTGCTACGGCAATGTGCCTTGTGTATATTCTGAGCTTGTTCTTACTTTAATAGATTGCTTTCGCGCTTATTTAGATAATTAGATAGGCGCACTTACTGCTTTGATTTAAAGATCAAAAGCATAAAAGGACGAGTATGAAAATCATTATTGCACCGGATTCTTTTAAAGAAAGCTTAACCGCGCTTGATGTCGCGAATGCAATTGAGACGGGCTTTCGTCAGGTATTTTCTGACGCGGAATACATCAAAGTGCCGATGGCCGATGGCGGAGAAGGCACGGTGCAATCTATGGTCGACGCGACGCAAGGTCATTTGGTCGACCTTGAAGTCACAGGGCCGTTGGGCAATCAAGTTAAGGCACAATATGGCATTTTGGGTACGGATAACGGTCAAGAACCAACCACTGCCGTGATCGAAATGGCGTCTGCTTCTGGTTTGCATTTGGTGCCACGAGATCAGCGAGATCCTTTCTTTACTACCAGTTTTGGTACTGGCGAGCTGATCAAAGACGCACTTGATCGGGGCATAAAGCACATCGTGCTTGGATTGGGTGGCAGTGCTACGAACGATGCCGGTGCAGGTTTAGCACAAGCGCTTGGCATTCAATTTAAAAACGATAAACAGCAAGCATTGCCGCTTGGTGGAATTGCATTGGCGCAATTGAGTTATGTTGATGTGAGTCAGGTACACCCTCTTTTGGCTGGATGTCGTTTTGATGTTGCGTGTGATGTTGATAATCCTTTGTGTGGCGAACGTGGCGCTTCCGCTATTTTTGGCCCACAAAAAGGTGCAACGCCCGATATGGTCGAGCAATTGGACAAGACGTTAGCCCATTTCGCGGATGTTTTAGTGCAAAATGGTTTTGACGATCACCGATTAGATTCCGGTGCAGGCGCTGCAGGCGGTATGGGGTTGGGCGCGAAAGTCTTTCTCAATGCGACACTAAAACCTGGTATCGAGATTGTTATGGAAACCGTTGGCTTAGCTGAAAAGCTTCAAGGCGCAGATTTGGTTATTACCGGCGAAGGTCGAATCGATGGCCAAACCGTCTTTGGTAAAACCCCAATGGGCGTGTTGAAACAAGCTAACGCAAATAGGGTTCCAACCATTGGTATTGCTGGTAGTTTGGGAACAGATGCAGAGGCTATTTTGGCTCATGGCATGTTGGCAATATTCCCCATAATTCCGGCGCTCGATAGCTTAGATAACGTCTTAGCTCAAGCTGAGATCAACCTAATTAACTCATCACGAAACATCGCCGCTACTATTCAATTAGGTCGTTTGATGAGCTAATTGATGTGATGGCCCACTTAATGTGATGGCCAATGAAAACGTTACGGTTTTTTTACGCGCCAATACCTCTGCCCTTTGCTACAGTCTTGCTTGTGCTCTTCCTTACTTAAAAGGCGTTGACAAGCGACACCATGAAAATGAAAACACCAACAATTCCCTCTCACTACTTAGCTGTGTTGGCTGTTAGCATGGCTTTGCTGATCAGCTATGGGTTGGATATTTGGCTTGGGTCCAATATTGCCGTTTTGCTGATTTTGCAATTGGCGGTGGTTGTGGTCGCTTTATACTGTCGTTCTCGTTGGGTGTATGGTGTGGCTCTGTTTGAAGCGCTTTGCTTTAACTTCCTGTTTACCATTCCGCGTTATTCGTTCGAGATGTTTAATGGCGATGACATGGTGAATTTACTGGTATTTCTGCTGGTGGCGGTGATCACCAGTAAATTGGCGGAGTTATATCAACATCAGCAACACCAATTAAAACAAGAGCAGCTGCGTAACAGTATTTTGTTGTCGGTTTCTCATGATTTACGCACGCCGCTGTCGACCATTATTGGTACTTTGAGTACTTTAAAAGAATACATGGATAAGCTCTCGGAGCAGGAAAAACAAGAGTTGCTAGACAGCGCCACCATCGAAAGTCACCGTCTTCATCAATACATAGAGAATTTACTGCAAGCGACAAAACTGCACCACGGCGTGGTGATACCAAGCGTGTCTGAGCAATCTGCCGTTGCCATTATTCATCTTGTTTTAGATCGCTTTAGTCAGCAAAAGCCCCGTTTAATCCTACAAATAGATGACAAGCTACCACTGGTTTCGGTGAGCGCTTCGCTTATTCAGCAGGCAATTTTTAATGTTATCGACAATGCCTTGCGATACTCACCAGCAGATAAAACGGTCACCATTTCGATAAAAAAATTAGATACAGATAACAAGCATTCACAGGTAGTTATAGAGGTACAAGATCAAGGGATTGGTGTTAGTTCAGCCCAGTCTGAGACTATCTTTGAGCTGTTTTACTCGGTCGACTCTTTCAAGCGAAATGACAGCGGTACTGGTTTAGGTTTAGCGGTATCAAAAGGCATTATTGCGGCTCACCATGGTTCTATTCAATCTATTCCTGTCGAGCAAGGCTGCTTGATTCGTATCTGTTTGCCTGCATGCGCTGAGCCGTCAATTAACGAAAAAGGTAATGCATCATGACGCCTTATAAAATCTTGGTGGTTGATGACGAACCACAAATCCACACCTTCATTCGAATTTCATTGGCTGCTGAAGGGTTTGATTATTATGGTGCAGAATCCATCGCCGCTGCAAAACATGTGATTGAACAAGAGTCACCACATGTATTGATATTGGATCTGGGATTACCTGACGGCGACGGCATGGATTTGGTCAACTTTGTGCGTGCCACCAGCAACACGCCCATTCTTATTTTGACTGCCCGGGATGAAGAAGATGAAAAAATTCGTCTGCTTGAAGCAGGCGCGAATGATTACCTAAGCAAACCCTTTGGTATTCGAGAATTGATTGTTCGAGCGAAAGTTTTGTTGCGGGATTTAGTAAATACCCAGGCATTATCAGACAGTCTAGAAGCCAGCGGTATCAAGTTAGAAATCAGCACCAATCAGGCTTGGTTACAAGGTTCACCCTTGGCGTTAACTAAGAAGGAATTTGCCTTTTTACGCATGTTGATGACCACGCCAGACAAACTGGTGATGCAAGAAGAGCTACTAGCCAAAATTTGGGGTGTGACTCACACCCGAGATTCGCATTACTTGCGGATTTTAGTCAGCCAACTGCGTAAAAAGCTCAACGATAATGCCAATGATCAGCGTGTTATCAAAACGGAACCTGGCTTAGGTTATCGCTTGTTATCGGACAGTTAACTCATTAAAAAACTCTCAAAAGGCATAAATAAAAGGTAATCAATATGGCGCATTTTACGGTGATTGGTTTAGGGCGTTTTGGTATTGCAGCAAGCATGGAGCTTATTTATTTAGGCCATACGGTAACGGGCGTAGATCGAGATGCAAAAATTGCTGAAAAGTATGTCGATGACTTCACTCAAGTAATGATTTGTGATTCCACCGACGAAAACGCGTTAAAAGAGCTCGACCTAATTAACAGCGATGCTGTGCTGGTGGCCATTGGCGAAGACATGGAATCCAGCCTGTTGTGCATCTTGGCGCTGAAAAAGATTGGCGTGAAAGAAATCTGGGTCAAAGCCAGTAGCCGCGCACATCACACTATTGTTTCCAAACTTGGCGTGGCGCGTATTATTCATCCTGAAGAAGAAATGGGTGTGCGTGTTGCTCAGGCACTGAATTACCCGATGGTGAATGATTACTTGTCTATCGGTCATGGTTTGTACGTGGTGGAAATTCATATCAAACCACAACTAGATAGGCGTCCTCTTAGCGATGTTTTAGACCCAGCAAAAGGAAAAGTCGATGCTGTGATGGTTAAACGTGAGCAAGAGACGTTTTTGCAATTAGATAAAACCTTTGTGCTGAAAGAAAAAGATATCTTGTTGCTGTGTGGCCCTCGCAGTGAACTAAAACACATTGCACCAAGGTTGGCTTGAGATGGTAAATTGGGATCCTGCCGTTGCCGCCATAGAACGTCACCCAAAAGCGGCGAAAAAAATCATGGCGGCGCCACCTTTGATTTTATGTGGTGGTTTCTTATTGCTGATTATTATCGGTACCTTGCTGCTTAAATTACCGATCGCTACCACACAACCTATTTCGTGGTTACACAGTGTTTTTACCGCCACGTCTGCTGTTACTGTGACTGGCTTAGTGGTAGAGGATACTGGCACTGCCTTTACCACGTTTGGGCAAGTGGTGATTGCGATTTTGATCCAGTGCGGCGGTCTTGGCCTAATGACCTTCGCTATCGTGACTCTCGTCGCGTTGGGCGGTCGAATTGGTTTTTTGCAACGCACGGTAGCCATTGAAGCATTCAATCAAACAGATGCCTCTAGCATCGTTTCTACGGCCAAATCAGTATTACTATTTTCCTTGATTGTAGAAATCATCGGTATGTTAATTCTCGCGGTACATTGGAGTGATACCTTGGGTTGGAAAACCAGTTTATTTCATGGCTTTTTCTACACCATCAGCGCCTTTAATAACGCCGGATTTGCGCTTTCCTCGGATAGTTTGATGCCCTACGTGGCCGATCCTATCGTGAATTTTACGATTAGCGGCTTGATCATCATCGGTGGTTTGGGTTTTTCCGTATGGATTGATCTGATGAAAAACCGCCGCTGGGCGAGACTTTCTCCCTACAGCAAAATGATGATTACCGGCACCATTGTCATTAACCTTGTTGCCTTGCTTGCCATCTATTTTATTGAATACAGCAACCCGAATACTCTTGCTCCACTTAGTGAAACAGGCAAATGGCTGGCGTCTTGGTTTCAAGCGGTTACCCCGCGCACGGCGGGTTTTAACACCCTCGCCATAGAAGAACTAAGAGATGCCACGACCGCGCTGATGTTAGTGCTGATGTTCATTGGTGGTGGGTCATTGAGTACCGCCAGTGGCATCAAGGTGGTGACTTTTATGCTGCTGGTCTTAGCAACCTACGCTTATCTGCGCCGTGATGAAGAAGTAAACGTTTTTAAGCGCGAGATTCCTAAGGAAGTGATAAGCAAAGCTCTGGCCTTGAGTATGATTTCCATCGGTGTCACTTGGTTAGCGATCTTCATTTTATTGGTGAGTGAAAAACACGCCCAAATGATCGACGTCGTCTTCGAAGCCGTCTCGGCATTGGGCACCGTTGGCCTTTCTCGTGGGTTAACCGGATCATTGAGTAACACGGGGGAAGGCATCATTATCTTCTTGATGTTCATCGGCCGCCTCGGGCCATTGACGCTGGCCTACTTCCTCGCCAGCCCAAGAAGCAAAAAAGTCCGCTATCCAAAAGTCAAAATGACCGTGGGATAGGGATTCTCCAGTGATGGTCTGGGGTTAGACGGAGGATAAATTTCTCTCGGCTCTGACTCACCTTTTTTTCAACTTTCTTTAGCTATCTTGATGTTTTCTCGCATTTTTAAATACAGTGGGATAGTGTTGATGGGTAAATAATATGAGCAGGGTTACTCTCATCAAATAGTAAGGATCAATAGAGTATAGAGGTTGACTGAATGACAGATAAAATCCCACAAGCACCTCAAGGTGAGTTTGTTTTATTCACCAGTGTTGACGGTCAAACCCGCGTCGAGTGTCGTTTTGAGTCCGATACGTTGTGGCTTTCTCAGGCTGCAATGGCTGAGCTGTATGATAAAGACGTTCGTACGATTAATGAGCACCTAATCAATATCTACAATGAAGGTGAGCTTGTACAAAACGCAACCATCCGGAAATTCCGGATAGTTCGATTAGAAGGTGCTCGTCAAGTTTCTCGTGAAATTGATCACTACAATCTCGAGGCAATTCTGTCGGTAGGCTATAGAGTTCGTTCGCAACGTGGTACACAGTTTCGCCAATGGGCGACACAAGTGCTGAAAGAGTACCTTATCAAGGGATTTGCTATTGATGACGAGCGCTTAAAAAATCCGCCTGTTGGTCATTCCGCGGTGCCGGATTACTTTGATGAAATGCTGGAACGCATTCGCGATATCCGAGCCAGCGAACGACGTATTTATCTGCGGGTAAAAGAAATTTTCACAATGGCCGCCGATTACGAGCCATCCAACCAAGAGACCAACCGCTTCTTTCAAATCATTCAGAACAAGCTTCATTATGCCAGTACACATATGACGGCCGCTGAGCTTATCGCTAGCCGTGTGGATGCCAGTAAATCGGATATGGGCTTAACTAGCTATAAAGGCGATGAAGTGCGCAAGACAGACGTCACTGTTGCAAAGAACTATCTACGTGAAGATGAAATCAAAGAGCTCAATCGTATCGTTAATATGTGGCTCGATTTTGCTGAAGACCAAGCTTTACGCCGCAAGCAGGTATTCTTGCAAGACTGGGCTGATAAGCTTGATCAGTTCTTGAGTTTTAATGATCGGGATATATTAAATGGAGCTGGAAAAATCTCCAAAAAAGCAGCAGATGATAAGGCTAAATTGGAATTTGACAATTTTGCAGAGCAGCGCCGTCGCTTGAAAGAGGCTGAGGGTGAACAAGCAAATATAGCGGCGCTCAATGCGATGGCTAACAAGGACAAATAGCCGCCATATCTAGGTTAGTGCTCCTGAATGAATTTTCTGAGCACATCTGACGCAAGAATAGAAAATACCTTCTAATCACTTCCCAATACAAAACGAGCCAAAAATACGGCCAAGCAAGTCATCACTGGTAAACGCGCCGGTGATTTCGCTCAGGGCTTGTTGGGCTTCTTTTAAATCTTCCGCGAGCAATTCCCCTGCGCCGTAGCCGTGAAGTTGCTCGTCCCCTGCGTCTAAAAAGCGTTTTGCCTTGTTAAGCGCTTCGATATGTCGACGACGAGCGATAAAACCGCCCTCTGTCGTGCTGTCGAAGCCCATAACGGCTTTTAGGTGATCGGTAAGATCATTAACGCCCTCACCTGTTTTTGCCGATAGAGAGATCACAGGGACACCTGAGACCATTTCAATGCCTGTGCTTTCTTTGGTTAAGTCGACTTTGTTACGCACTAAGGTTAGATGTTTGGTGTCGCCGAGTTTTTCCATGAATTCTGGCCAAATCTCGCTTGGATCTTTTGAATCAATAGATTGGCTATCGACCATCATTAAAATACGATCGGCTTTGCTGATTTCGTCCCATGCGCGCTGAATCCCGATGCGCTCTACTTCGTCTGGGCTATCGCGTAAGCCAGCGGTGTCGATAATATGGAGCGGCATACCATCTAGATGAATATGTTCGCGCAAGACGTCACGCGTTGTGCCTTCGATGTTGGTCACGATGGCGGATTCTTTCCCTGATAAGGCGTTTAGCAAGCTGGATTTTCCGGCGTTTGGACGGCCTGCTATCACGACGTTCATACCTTCACGAATCAAGGCGCCTTGGTTGGCTTCTTTTAAAACGGTTTGCAGCTTAGCTTGAATCCCAGCCAATTCCGCGGCGACTTTGCCGTCACCAATGAAGTCTATCTCTTCTTCTGGGAAATCAATCGCCGCTTCCACGTAAATACGCAGATTAATCAAGGCTTCGACCAGTTCGTCAACGCGCTTTGAGAAGGCGCCTTGCAAGGATCGTAGTGCGCATTTAGCCGCTTGCTCAGACGTGCTGTCTATCAGATCGGCAATGGCTTCCGCTTGGGTTAAGTCCATCTTATCGTTCATGAAGGCGCGTTCTGAAAACTCTCCTGGGCGGGCTAAACGTGCACCAAGGGCAACGCAATGACTCAACAACATGTCCATAATCACTGGACCGCCATGTCCTTGTAGTTCAAAAACATCTTCGCCTGTGAAGGAGTTTGGACCAGGGAAATACAGCGCTAAGCCCATATCGAGCTGATCGTCGCTAGCGTCTTTGAAGGGGACGTAATGGGCGTAACGCGGTTTAGGTTCAAAGCCGACGATTTGTTTGGCAATGGACAAGCTCTTTGGACCGGATAATCGGATGATCCCTACGCCACCCCGGCCGAGTGCGGTGGCTTGTGCGGCGATCGTGTCTTGGTCTGTGGCGTATTGGAAATCGGTCATAATCAAACTCTGTGCGGTGAACTGGAAAAAAGAATGAGTAGAAATTATCGCCATTGTCTATTAGCAAGGAAATCATGGCAATCTAAACGTAAAAAAGGCCTCCCAATGGGAAGCCTTTTTTATCGAAGAGCAGATTAACGCGAGTGCGTTATGCTTCTCGTTCGATACGTTTGGTAATGATGTACTGCTGTATGATCGACAAGCTGTTGTTGGTTACCCAGTACAAAACGAGACCGGCTGGGAACCACAAGAAGAAGAAAGTAAATGCGATAGGCATAATTTTCATAATACGCGCTTGCATTGGATCTGGAGGCGTTGGGTTCAACATTTGTTGTCCCATCATACTTAGACCCATCAAAATTGGCAGTATAAAGTACGGATCCATTACCGCTAAGTCATTGATCCAAAGGAAGAATGGAGCATGACGCAACTCAACGGATTCCATCAATACCCAGTACAAAGAAAGGAAAACTGGCATTTGAACCAAAATAGGTAAGCAGCCACCCAGAGGGTTAATTTTCTCTTTTTTGTACAGTGCCATCATGGCTTGCGACATTTTTTGTCTATCATCACCATGCTGTTCTTTCAGCTTAGCAATTTCAGGGCCGAATTTACGCATTTTCGCCATTGAACGGTAGCTTGTGGCAGACAACTTGAAGAAGATGGCTTTCACACAAACAACGATCAAGATAATGGCAATACCCCAGTTAATCACGAAAGATTGAATCAAGGTTAGCAACCAGAATAGTGGTTTAGCCAACCACCACAACCAGCCGTAATCGACAGTCAAATCTAGGTTTTCAGCAGTACTTTCAAGATGATCTTGTAGTTTTGGGCCAACGTAGAACGTAGAACTCAAAGTACCTTGTTTACCAGGTGCAATTTCAACAGGAGAACCTGTGAAGCCGATGATGTTGAAATCACCATTGGTTCGCGCTTGCAAGGTAACTTTTTGACCTTGTTCTGGAACCCAAGCAGTCACAAAATAATGTTGCAGTACGGCAATCCAACCTTTTGTTGTGGTTGTTTTAACCGGTTCTTCTTTCATATCCGAAAAAGATATTTTGTTGTACTTGTTTTGCTCATCCGATAACGCACCACCTAAATAAGGCTGTAGGCCCATGCTGGTCGCTTGGCTTGGATCTGGCGTATTGTCACGCTTGATTTGAGCAAACAAGTTACCGCGCCATGTTGAAGACGTTGCGTTGTCCACGGTGATCAACTGACGAATACGGTATTTTCCTTTGGAGAAGCGGAAAGTTTTGGTGTATTTAACGCCTTTTGCATCGGTGTAATACAGATTCACATCAAGTGAATCTTCACCATCAGCTAAACGGTAAGACGTCTTTTCTGCTTGGTAAACTGGGCGACCTTCAGTAGAAGCATCGGGACCATTTTGACCAACCAAGCCGCTTTGCGTCACGTATGTGCGCTCAGAGCCGTCTTCTAAGATAACAAAAGGATCAGGTTTGCCTAATTCTTTTTTGTACTGAAGAAGGGCTGCTTCAACAAGGTCACCACCAATAGGGTTAATAGCAACACGTAATGTATCGGTTGTTACTATAATCAATTTTCCTGGTGCAATATTAGTTGCACTTTGCGGAATTTCTATATTGGCATTGGTTGTGGTGCTTTGAATTGCCAAAGGCAAATCATCGCTCATTTGAGTATTTGTCTCAGATTGAGAGCTTTGAGCTACGCTTTGAGTGGACTGAGGACCATAATCTTGGCTCCACTGTAGAAACAGTAGGTAGCCACTGATAAAAAGCGCACCCCATAAAAAGTAACGTCTGAAATCCATGGTATTCAACTAATTTGTTTGGTTGGACAATAGGTTCACAGAACCCTGATTAAAATCACGCGCTATTAAACCAGCCTTTGGCAGTTTTTTCAGCCTATTTCTGCTTAGAGTGATCGCGTTTTTTATTTTGAGTGGGTTTTAGTGCTTTTTTCGCCAGTTGATCCCATGCTTTTTCCAAGCGTTTGTGCAGATCAGGGTTGTCTAGCTCTTTGATACCTTGCCGTGCTAGAAAGACAATGTCTAGACCTTCAAGGAGCGTTTTATTATGGCGAAATGAATCACGTACCAAGCGTTTGATACGATTCCTGCCCACCGCACGTTTATCCGTTTTCTTAGACACAATAAGACCCAACCGAGTTTGGTTATCATCTCGTTTTCGTGCCAATAAAAGGAATTCGCCTGCGAAGACTTTGGAGGAAGTGTCATTAAAGACGGATTGATAATCCCCGGCATTCAGTAGTCTGACATGCCGGGGAAAACAATAATCGGTCATCAGCGGTTTTATGCGCTTAATACCTTGCGGCCGCGGGCACGACGGCGAGCGACAATTTGGCGTCCGCTTTTAGTTGCCATACGAGCACGGAAGCCGTGGTTACGTTTGCGTTTCAAAACGCTAGGTTGGAAAGTTCTTTTCATCTTTATTCTCTCACTGAATGCAGTGTTTGAGTTTTGAGGGTTAGCGACCGCCAAGCCTCTACAATTGATCGTCAAATCAGGGCGCGGATTTTAGTGCCTTTCTCTAGTTAATTCAATGCCTAACACAGTTTTATTATTTAAAAAATGGTCTTTTAAAATATTAAACACTTACGCACAGAGTTTTACCCTATTAGTGGATAAATGAAATTAGAATATTTTTTCTTATCCACAGGCTTTGTTTTTATTTCATTATTGTGCATAAAAATCAAAAAGATAATCTTACTTATCCTTGTGTATAACATAAAAATAATTCATTATTACTGTGTGTATAACTCATCCTTTTATACACATGGAAAAACTTTATCTACTGATGTGTATAACATTGGCTGTTATTAACATTTCTCTCTTTTCGGCAGAGTTGTTCCGTTTTTTCTATTAATGTGTGGATAACTTCACATGAGCGAGGTAAAATCCGCTTCTTATCTGTCACTCAACCAGGGAGTACGTCTACAGTGTCTTTGGAACATTGGAATCTTTGTCTGCAGCGCTTGCAGGGTGAGTTTTCCACATCCCAGTTCAACACCTGGATCCGTCCATTACAGGCTGAAATGATGCCGAATGGAGAGTTGTGCTTAAGTGCACCGAATCGTTTTGTGTTGGATTGGGTGAGTAACAAATATCAAATGCGCATAAAAGAGTTATTGTCTGAATTTGCAGGTGATGATCTTGCCCCGCCTTTAAAATTGACAGTGACCGCTCAAAACTTTGCTCAAGCAAATCAGATGTCTCCACCTCCCCCTCCAATCCCTAGTGCGCCGGTTTCCAGCCCTTTAAATAATGAAGTGGCTAGAGAATCCGGCTATCGTCCTGGATTTGGGCTAATGGATGACGAAGAAGGCTCGCCACCAGCGGGTCTTGAATTTGAAGCCCCTTTGACACTTTCTGCGACGGGAAGAGGATTACGCGGGGAACTTGAACCGTATGAACAGGGTCAGTTACCTTTAGCAGCTCCAAAACGTAAAGTTCAGGTAGAAGGTGGGATCAATCACGGTGCGAATCTGAATAATTCATTTACCTTTGACAACTTTATAGAAGGTAAATCTAACCAGCTTGCTCATGCGGCCGCATTACAGGTTGCTGAAAATCCCGGTGGTGCATACAACCCTCTGTTTATTTATGGTGGCGTTGGTTTGGGTAAAACCCACTTAATGCAAGCCGTGGGCACCGAGTTAATGCGTCACAATCCGAATGCCAAAGTGGTCTATTTGCATTCTGAACGTTTTGTGGCGGATATGGTAAAAGCGCTACAATTGAACGCGATTAATGATTTTAAACGCTATTATCGTACGGTTGATGCGTTACTAATTGATGATATTCAGTTTTTTGCCGGTAAAGACCGAACACAAGAAGAATTTTTTCATACGTTCAATGCGCTACTAGAAGGTGGTCAGCAGATGATTCTAACCTGTGACCGCTATCCAAAAGAGATTCAAGGGCTAGAAGATCGTCTTAAGTCTCGTTTTGGTTGGGGACTAACGGTTGCTATTGAACCGCCAGAACTGGAAACGCGAGTCGCTATTTTGATGAGCAAAGCGGAAGAAAGTGGCATTAAGTTATCTTATGACTCCGCTTTCTTTATTGCTCAAAAAATACGTTCAAACGTGCGAGAATTAGAAGGCGCTTTAAAACGTGTTATTGCCAACTCACATTTTACGGGTCGAGCAATTACACCGGATTTTGTTCGTGAGTCCTTAAAAGACCTTTTGGCCTTGCAAGATAAGCTGGTAAACATTGATAATATCCAGCGAATTGTGGCGGAATACTACAAAATTAAAATCAGTGACCTACTGTCGAAGCGTCGTAGTCGGTCCGTTGCACGTCCTCGTCAAGTGGCGATGTCGTTAGCAAAAGAATTAACGAATCACAGTTTGCCAGAGATTGGTGATGCATTTGGTGGACGTGATCATACGACTGCCTTGCATGCGATTCGTAAAATAAAAGAACTGCAAGATACGGATTCGGATATCCGTGAAGACTACAAACAATTGATGCGAATTCTGACCACCTGATGGTCTAAGACTTTGAGTTTACGAGGAAAATAATGAAATTTTCAGTCGTCCGCGAGACACTTCTTAAGCCACTTCAACTAGTGGCAGGCGTTGTAGAGCGCAAGCAAACTATGCCCGTCTTGGCTAATGTTCTGCTTGAAGTTAAAGACCAAATATTAACCCTTACCGGTTCAGATTTAGAGGTAGAGTTAATTGGTCATGTACCATTAGATGAGTGCGAAGAGGGTCGTATTACCGTCCCTGCTCGTAAGCTGATGGACATTTGTAAAAGCCTACCTGACAGCGCAGTGATTGAATTTACACTGGATGAGCAAAAAGCCGTGATCCGCTCTGGCCGTTCACGCTTTAGTTTGTCTACGTTACCAGCGGATGAATTTCCAAATATTCAAGACATGCAAGGTGATTTGACGGTTTCTATTCCTCAAAACAGTGTACGTCGTTTGATTGATCGCACAGGCTTTGCTATGGCGAACCAAGATGTGCGTTATTATTTGAATGGCATGTTATTGGAAGTGGCTGATGGTCAGTTACGTGTTGTTTCAACCGATGGCCATCGATTGGCAACAGCGGTTGAAGATGCTCAAGTGAGTGGAGATTTGACGCAAGTCATTGTTCCTCGTAAAGGTGTTTTGGAACTAAACCGCCTATTAAATGACACGGATGAATTAGTTGAGCTTGCTATAGGCACGAATCATATCCGTGCCAAAGTCGCAGAGTATATTTTCACTTCAAAATTGGTGGATGGAAAATTTCCTGACTACCATCGAGTTATTCCTCGCAATAATGAAAAAATCATCATTGCAGATCGTTTAGAGCTGCGTCAGGTTTTCTTACGAGCGTCGATTTTATCAAACGAGAAATACCGTGGTGTACGCTTGATTTTGTCTAACGGTATGCTGCAAGTGTTTGCCAACAATCCAGAGCAAGAAGAAGCCGAAGAGTCGGTTTTGGTTCAATACCAAGGCGATAATATGGAAGTGGGCTTCAATGTTGGCTATTTGTTGGACGTATTGGGTGTTGTCGATACACAGGAAGTACGTTTGTCACTAAACGACTCTAACAGCAGTGCTTTGATTGAAGAAGCTGACAGTCATGCTGCGCAATACGTTGTTATGCCAATGCGTTTGTAAGCACGATCTAAAAAATCTGTTTAATAGCAATACAACCCGTTTGGCATTTTAGCGCATTAAATAGCCAAGCGGGTCTTCCCTACCCTAAGTAAGGTTTATCTGTTATGCCGCTGGTGCGTTTGGACATCTCTCATGTTCGCAACCTTTCTAGTGTGCGTTTTGAACCTTCGCCTCAAGTAAATGTGATTGTCGGAAAAAACGGCAGTGGCAAAACCTCCGTATTAGAAGCCATTCATTTGCTGTCGTTTGGTCGATCCTTTCGTAGCCATAAATACAAAACCTACATTCAATACGACAACGACGCTTGTGTTGTGTTTGCCCAGTTGCATCAAGCGCAAGGCAACCCGATTCCTGTCGGCCTGCAGCGTTATCGAGATGGTCAGATTGATGTGCGTATTCAAGGTCAACGCGCGCAATCGGTGATTGAGCTCGCTGAACGTCTACCTGTGCAGCTAATTAACCCTGATGCATTTCGATTATTAGAAGGATCACCGAGTATTCGGCGCCAATTTATCGACTGGGGTGCTTTTCATTTTGATAAAGGCTTCATTCATGCGTGGAGAGGCTGGCAAAAAGCATTAAAACAGCGGAATACCTTGCTCAGACGTGGTAAAATCTCCAGCAGTTTATTGGCGGCATTTGATCAGGAACTGATCCGCTTAGGTGGACAAGTGAATGAGTCCCGAAAAGCCTATGTGGAAAAACTCACACCACATTTCACGACCGTTTTGTCTTTGTTATCGACGGAACTGTCAGTTGATTTGCAGTTTTTTCAAGGTTGGGACGCACAGAAAAGTTTACAAATGGCGGTTGAAGCTGGGCGAGAGCGAGATATTGAGCTGGGTTACACACATACTGGCCCCCAAAGGGCAGATTTACGTGTAAAGACCGCCACGGGTGATGCGTTAGATTCGCTGTCTCGTGGTCAATTAAAGCTGGTGGTATCCGCGCTTAAAATTGCTCAAGGACAGCTACTGATCGATATGGGTCGCCCTCTGGTATTTTTAGTGGATGATTTACCAGCAGAGTTAGATGCCAATCATAGACAGAAACTCTGTCAATTATTGGAATCATTAAACAGCCAAATTTTTATTACCAGTGTTGAACCCGATACAACGGATTTTACTTGGGCCGACACAACAGACGTTCGTCAGTTTTCTATGAGTAACGGCGAATTGTCTCTATTGAGCAAAGGTTTGCAGGAGAGTTAAATGAGTGAAAATAATTACGATTCGTCCAGTATCAAGGTGCTCAAAGGACTAGATGCCGTACGTAAACGCCCCGGCATGTATATTGGCGATACGGATGATGGTACTGGTTTGCACCACATGGTATTTGAAGTCGTGGATAACTCCATTGATGAAGCCCTTGCTGGTCATTGTGACACTGTTACTGTGCTGATTCACCCAGATGAATCCATCTCTGTATCGGATAATGGCCGTGGTATTCCGGTTGATATCCATGAAGAAGAAGGTATATCAGCTGCAGAAGTGATCATGACTGTTTTGCATGCTGGCGGTAAGTTCGATGATAACTCTTATAAGGTATCTGGTGGCCTTCATGGTGTTGGTGTTTCTGTTGTAAACGCCCTATCTGAAGCCCTCACCCTTACCATCCGCAAAAATGGCAAAGTATACGAACAATTTTATGTGCATGGTGTGCCACAAGCACCATTGGCGGTTGTTGGCGATTCTGACGGCGCAGGCACCACCGTTCATTTCAAACCATCCCCTAATACATTCAACAACATCTTATTTGTTTATGATATTTTGGCGAAACGTCTACGTGAATTGTCATTCTTGAACTCAGGTGTGGCTATTCGATTAAAAGATGAGCGCACAGGTAAAGAAGACTTTTTCAACTATGATGGTGGTTTGCGTTCGTTTGTTGAGCATTTGAACACGAACAAAACACCGATCAACGACATTTTCCACTTTATTTGCCAACGTGATGACTTAGAAGACGGTATCGCCGTTGAAGTGGCATTACAGTGGAACGAAGGCTTCCAAGAAAACATCTACTGTTACACCAACAATATTCCACAACGCGATGGCGGTACTCACCTAGCCGGTTTTCGTGGTGCGTTGACGCGTACGCTAAACAACTTTATTGAAAAAGAAGGTCTAGCGAAAAAGCAGAAAGTCGCGACAACGGGCGATGATAGTCGTGAAGGTTTGACCGCCATTGTGTCTGTGAAAGTGCCCGACCCTAAATTCTCTTCTCAAACCAAAGACAAGCTCGTGTCTTCAGAAGTAAAAACTGCAGTAGAGCAGGAAATGAGTAAACGCTTTTCCGAGTACTTACTTGAGAAACCAGGCGAAGCCAAAATCATCGTGAATAAGATGATTGATGCGGCTCGTGCTCGTGAAGCCGCGCGTCGTGCTCGTGATATGACTCGCCGTAAAGGCGCGTTAGACATTGCCGGCTTGCCAGGTAAATTGGCAGACTGTCAGGAGAAAGACCCAGCGCTTTCTGAAATCTACTTAGTGGAGGGTGATTCTGCCGGTGGTTCAGCAAAACAAGGTCGTGACCGTCGTACTCAAGCGATTTTACCGCTTAAAGGTAAAATCCTTAACGTCGAAAAAGCACGCTTTGATAAAATGTTGGCGTCTGTTGAAGTTGGCACCCTAATTACCGCACTGGGTTGTGGTATCGGTCGTGACGAATTCAACGCCGACAAATTGCGTTACCACAGTATCGTCATCATGACCGATGCCGATGTGGATGGATCGCACATTCGAACTTTGCTGTTGACCTTCTTCTTCCGTCAAATGCCAGAAATCATCGAACGTGGTCACATCTTTATTGCTCAACCACCTTTGTTCAAAATCAAACGTGGCAAGCATGAACAGTACATCAAAGATGAAGCTGCCATGGACCAACATCTTATCGAGGTGGCGCTTGATGGTGCTCACATGCACGTTAACGCCGATGCTCCTGGGATTCAAGGCGAGTATTTAGCGAAGCTTGTACGTGATTACATTCACATTGAAACGGACTTAAATCGTTTGTCCCGTGTGTACCCAAAAGATGTAATGAGCAAACTATTGTACTGCAAAGCGTTGACACAAGAAAACCTTACCAACGAAGTGTCGGTATTGGAATGGGTCGAAGCGATTCGTAGCCAAATGCCACAAGATGCACGTACTGGTTTCCGTTTTGATTTCTCGGTTGAAAAAGACGATGAGCGCAATATCTACTTGCCTGTCGTTGATATTATGTCTCATGGTGTGTCGAACCGTTATCGTTTTGAAGGGGCTTTCTTTAATTCGCCTGAGTACAAACGTATTGTCGCTATGTCTGAAACTGTCGCGGAATTGTTTGGTGAAGAATCCTTCATTCAGCGTGGTGAACGTCGTGAAGCCGTGAAAACCATCAGCGACATGAAAGCGTGGTTGATGAAAGAAGCGTCGCGTGGCATGACAATCCAGCGATACAAAGGACTGGGTGAGATGAACCCAGATCAGCTTTGGGAAACCACCATGGACCCTGAAGCTCGCCGCATGCTTCGTGTTACCATTGATGACGCTGTTGCAGCGGATCAAATGTTCACGACCTTAATGGGTGATGAAGTTGAACCGCGTCGTAATTTCATTCAAGAAAACGCCTTGAACGTAGCGAACTTGGACATATGATTTTTTGATTAGCAAATAAAAAAGCGGTTAGAGCTATCACTCTAACCGCTTTTTTTATCGATTCCTGTGACACTTTGATGAACCACACTTCTTCCCGTTTACTCGTCCAACACAATAACGTATTTAAAAATCACTAAAGCCGCTCGAAAGCGGCTTTATTTTATGTTGATACGGTATTGAGGGTAAGAACTAAATGCCCAGCTTATCTCGTATATTGTAGTACGCGGCACCAACTGCGGTGTAAGGAATACGTAGTAGTCGCCCACCAGGGAATTGATATTGCGGCATGCTGGCGAATACATCAAAGCGCTCTGTATCACCGTGAATCGCATCGGATAGAATTTCTCCCATCAAATGGGAATTGGTCACACCGTGGCCTGAATAGCCTTGGGCGTAGTAGAGATTATCGCCAATCTTACCAACTTGTGGCATACGCATCATGGTCAGAAGAAAATTTCCTGTCCATGCAAAGTCGATTTTCACGTTTTGAAGAATCGGGTAGGTTTTGAGCATTTTCGGTACGATAATGGATTCAATTTTGCCTGGATCACGAGCACCATAGGTTGTCCCGCCCCCATAAATTAGTCGACCGTCTCCTGAGAGACGATAATAGTCTAATAAATAGTTACAGTCTTCGACACAATGTCCAGTTGGTAACAGTCTCTTTTGGATGTCTTCAGGTAAAGGTTCGGTGGCGATGACTTGGGTGCCACAAGGCATGGCTTTTTTCTCTACTTCTGGAAGTAAACCAAACATATAAGCATTACCAGCAACAACAATGGTGTCTGCAACAACAACGCCTTGTTTGGTCACCACTCTGCCAGGTTTTCCTGGTTCAAGACGAATGACTTCGGAGTCTTCAAAGATTTGACCACCGAGTTCTTCAAAGGATTTTGCTTGGCCGAGTACCAAGTTCAATGGCTGAATGTGTCCGCCCTTTCGATCTAATAAGCCACCAACGTAACGGTCTGATCCAATGTGGTCTTGAATCGATGAGGCTGAAAGCAATTCTAGCTCGTTGTGACCGTGTGATTCCCACAAGGCTTTTTTGGCTTTGAGGTCTGCAAATTGTTTTGGGTTGCAGGCTGCAAATACGTTGCCATGTTTTAGATCACAATCGATGTTGTATTTTTCGATGCGGTGGCGAATCAACTCAGAACCGGCAAAGGCCATTTTGGCCATTTTCTTGCCGATGTCATCACCGTAGCTTTTGAAGATGTAGTCGATGTCGCGGTTGAAGCTGTTAACGATCTGACCGCCATTTCGACCAGACGCACCGAACCCGATACGACTGCCTTCGACCACAATGACTCGTTTGCCTTTTTCCGCTAGGCTTAATGCAGTTGAAATACCGGTGAACCCTGCACCGACAACACAGACATCGCAATGATGTTCGCCAGTCAGTTGAGGACGAACGACTTTGTCATTAGCAGAGGCCGCGTAATACGAATTTGCATGATTTGGAGATGACATAGATAACCTCTGTTATTTTAAGCTGATCCAAGTGTTTTTAATTTCGGTGTATTTTTCCAGTGCATGCCAAGATTTATCGCGGCCATTACCAGACGCTTTAACACCACCAAAGGGTACCGTAGTGTCGCCATCACCCCATGTATTAACCCAGACCATGCCGGACTCTAATAGACGACTCACACGGTGCGCACGCCCCAAATCATTGGTCCATATTGATGCCCCTAAGCCATACTTTGAGTCATTTGCTAATTCGATGGCCTCTTCTTCAGTATCAAACAACATTACTGCTAACACTGGACCGAAAATTTCTTCGCGAACGAATTCCATCTCGTGACTGGCGTCCGTAAAGATGGTCGGTTTAGCATAGAAGCCTTGGCCTTTTTGATAATCAGGAATTCCCCCGTACGTAAGCGTAGCACCGTCTGCGATCGCACTTTCGATAAAGCGTGTGACGGTATCAAGCTGAGCTTTGTCGACCATGGGCCCCATTTTTGTTGCAGGGTCTAATGGATCGCCCGGCACGTAGGCTTTTGCTGCGTCGAGCAGTGCAACCATGAATTCGTCTTTGATACTGCGATGAACATACAAGCGGGAGCAGGCAATACATACTTCCCCTTGGTTAGTGAAGATAGCCGATGCAGCGCCTTTTGCGGCTGCTTGGATGTCTTTACAGTCATCAAATACGATGCAGGGTGATTTTCCACCTGCTTCGAGCCAAACCCGTTTCATGTTGGATTGACCCGCGTATTGCATCAGTAGTCCTGCCACGCGGCTAGAACCAGTGAACGCTAAGGTGCCAATATCGTGGTGCAGCGCAAGGGCTTTTCCAGCGGTATGACCAAAGCCTGGGAGGACGTTGAATACACCGTTTGGAACCCCTGCTTGGGTTGCTAACTCGGCAATTCTGAGAGCGCTCAACGGCGATTTCTCAGACGGTTTTAAAATGATGCTGTTGCCCGCAGCCAAAGCCGGTGCAATTTTCCACATCACCATCATTAATGGGTAATTCCAAGGCGTAATAATAGCGACAACGCCCAATGGTTCGCGGCTGATCAGTGCCAAATTGCCTGGGTTCGTTGGTGCGATTTCACCGTATAATTTGTCAATGCACTCCGCTGACCAGCGTAAGCTGTCGATCGAATCCGGCACGTCTATGCCAACCATTTCTGATATCGACTTACCCATATCCAAGGTATCGATTAAGGCCAGTTCATCTTGGTGTTGTTCTAGCAAATCTGCCCATTTTTGTAGGATACGTTTGCGCTTGTTCGGCGCCATATTCGACCAAACGCCGCTTTTAAATGCCGCTTTGGCCGCCGCGGTAGCAAGGTTCACATCCGCTTCATCGCAGCTGGCGACTTTTGCCAACAAGGATTCGTCCGTCGGATTGACACAATCAAACGTGTCTCCGCTTTGTGCAGGCGTGAAAACACCATTAATGTATGCGTCGGAATGCAGGCTAATTGTGTTACGAAAGGCTTGCCATTCTTTATAGGTTTTCATACGTAATTCCCTTCTTTGTCGTTGAACAAAAAACGTTCAATGAGTTGCTATGAATCTAAATTAACTGAATACCGCCCTTTCACACCATATCCCCGTGGGGGTATATCGTAATTTTCCGAACGCTCTAATATGACGTAATTCGCTCAAGAACAGCGTTTAGCTTTATAAACAATGAACACTACCTTAATAAAATATCGCTTGGAGAACTCTGCCTATGTCAAAGATAACGGTTGCTGCCACGCAAATGCATTGTACGTGGAATCAGAAAGATAACGTCGATCGTGCTGAAAAGCTAATACGTTTGGCGGCAGCAAAAGGCGCTCAAATTATTCTTATTCAGGAATTGTTTGAAACGCCATATTTTTGCATTGAAATTCACGAGCCTTATCATAATTTAGCCACAAGGCTAGAAGAAAACGTGGCTTTTAAGCGTTTTCAAAAACTGGCTATAGAGCTCAATGTTGTTCTGCCATTTAGTTGGTTTGAGAAAGCCGGACAAGTGCGTTTTAACTCACTGGCTATGATCGATGCTGGTGGCGAATTACTTGGCGTCTATCGAAAAACACACATTCCAGACAGCGATGGCTATCTTGAAAAATATTACTTTAGCCCTGGAGATACGGGCTTTAAAGTGTGGAATACTCGATTTGGTTGCATTGGTGTGGGTATCTGCTGGGACCAATGGTTTCCAGAAACAGCGCGTGCCATGGCATTAATGGGTGCTGATTTGCTGCTTTTTCCAACAGCAATTGGGTCTGAACCTAGTCAATCTGATCTCGATAGCATGCCTCATTGGACTAATACGATGCGTGGTCACGCAGCAGCGAATCAAACGCCAGTGGTTGCTTCTAATCGTATTGGCACTGAGCAGGCTGAACATCGTGATTTAGCGTTAACATTTTATGGTTCGTCATTTATTTGTGATGAGCGCGGTGAGCTCATCGAGCAAGCTGATCGCGACAGTGAATGTATTCTTGTGCATACGTTTGATTTGGAGAAAGTTCGCACTCAACGTAAAGCATGGGGGCTTTTCCGTGACCGTCGTCCCGAGCATTATGACGTCATCAAAACCCTCGATGGCCAAATAAAATAGGAGGTAGCATGTTAACCACGCCAAAAGCAGATGGTTTCTGGATGCCCGGAGAACATAGCCCACAGAGTACGGTATGGCTAGCATGGCCGACGCGTCCCGATAACTGGCGCGATAATGGCTTGCCAGCACAAGCGGCGTTTATACATTTTATTGAACGCTTAAGTGGATATGTCACCGTAAAATTAGCGGTTTTGCCCGAATTTGAAGCGCAAGCCCAAAGTATGTTGCCCTGTTCTACTCAGCTTTTTCCTATGGCCTACAATGACGCTTGGATGAGGGACATTGGCCCAACGATGCTGGTTAATGAAGCGGGTGTTAAACGAGCTGTAAATTGGAAATTTAATGCATGGGGCGGTGAATTGGATGGGCTCTATGATGATTGGTCTGACGATGAAAACGTCGCGACTCATGTCGCACAGCAAGAAGGCGTAGAAGGTTATGACGCGCCTTTTGTACTTGAAGGTGGCTCGATTCACTGCGACGGCGAAGGCACACTCTATACAACGGAAGAGTGTTTGTTGCACCCCAGTCGGAATCCTGAGTTAAGCCGTGAAGACATTGAAGCGCAGCTCAAAGAATACTTGTCGATTGATACTGTTATCTGGTTGCCTCTAGGGTTATTTAATGATGAAACCAATGGTCATATCGACAACATCTTGCATGTTATTCGCCCTGGGGAAGTATTACTGACAGTCTGTCATGATAAAGAAGATCCTCAATACGCCATCAGTCAGCAGGCATTAGAAATATTGTCTAGCGTACGTGATGCCCGCGGTCGTAACATTATTGTGCATGAGTTGCCTATGCCTGGGCCGCTATTTATGACTGAAGAAGAAGCTTCAGGGTTAGTACAGCCTGACCGTATGCAACGCGCAACAAATGATCGTTTGGCAGGCTCTTATGCGAATTGTTTAATTTGTAATGGCGCCGTGTTTTATCCATTACTAGATGAAAAAAACGACAAAATCGCCCATGGTGTCTTACAGACAGCTTTTCCCAACCACGAACTGATAGGCATTCCAGCGCGTGACATTGTGTTAGGGGGTGGAAACTTGCACTGTATTACACAACAAATTCCTGCTTAGTTTTCTTATTAAGTATCTGAAAAAAAATGCCTAGCAATCGCTAGGCATTTTTTATGTTTCTATAAGGACGGCTAAATGAGATCAGTGTCCAGTTTTAATATCCGTCCATAATCGCACCATTAAACGATCGATTTTTAACCCTCTTACCTTCTGAGCGAACATTTTTTTCTTCACTTCATCGCTTGGATAGATGCCTTTATTGTTTGCAATATCAGGGTCTTGTAATGACATGGCATCTAAGTTCGGATTGGCATAAGCAACGTAGTTTGAGACATCCGCAATGATTTCAGGGCGCAATAAGAAGTTGATAAATTTATAGGCTGCGTCTTTGTTTTCAGCGCCTTTTGGCACCGCGAGCATGTCAAACCAGATCTGTGTTCCCTCTTTAGGAATACTGTATTCGATGTTCACACCGTTGTCCGCTTCGATGGCTCGATCTTGTGCTTGAATGACATCTCCTGACCAACCAATGGCCACACAGATGTCGCCGTTAGCAAGCGCGCTGATGTATTGAGAAGAATGGAATTGACTTACATAGGGACGAACACTTTTGAGTAAGGTCGCGGCCTCACTGTCTAGTGCATAGTCTTTCGGATCGCGACTGTTTGGGTTTTTACCTAAATAGTTGAGCGTCAGTGGGTACAGTTCATCTGGTGAGTCTAAAAACATAACACCACATTTTTGCAGTTTAGCCATGTTCTCTGGTTTAAGCACTAAGTCCCAGCTGTTTACGGGCGCATTTTCCCCTAATACTTCTTTAACTTTATCGACGTTGTAGCCAATCCCCGTTGTTCCCCATAAATACGGTACGCCATATTGGTTGCCCGGATCGACAGCTTCGAGGAAGGACAACAGTTCTGGGTCGAGGTGTTTTAGGTTGGTTAACTGGTCTTTGTCCAGTTTGCCAAACACGCCTGCTTGAATTTGACGGCCCATAAAAGAGGCAGTAGGAACCACCAAATCATAACCTGAACTACCCGCAAGGAGCTTTGCTTCTAGTACTTCATTACTGTCAAAAACGTCTTGTATTACTTGAATGCCAGTTTCTTTTTCAAAACGTTCAATGGTATCTTCAGCAATGTAATCTGACCAATTGAAGAATTTTAGTGTTTCTGCAGATACGGAGGTGGCTGCCGTACCTAACGCACAGACGATACCCACAATCGGTAATATTTGGCGCATTTTATGATTTTTTTGTATCATGATTTGGTTCCTTCAATGATAAAGTTATATAAAACCACGCAAGGCTTTTTTATCCTTGTCATGATCTATAGCAGATTAAAAATGATTACACATTGAGCAAAAGATGTTCTCGTTCCCAAGAGCTTATGACCCGATTAAAGGTTTCGAACTCACTGCGTTTTACGCCCATATAAGCGGTGACAAAGTCATTTCCTAGGATGTCACATAATGGTTCGCATTCTTCCAATAGGCGCAAGCCTTCTTCTAGCGTTCGAGCAATTTCTACTTCCGGATGATCGGATGGAGGCTCATTGTTTTTGACAGGATCCGTTGGCTGTATTTTTTGTTTCATACCTAAATAGCCACAAGCGAGAGTCGCAGCAATGGCAAGATAAGGGTTGGAGTCGGCGCCAGGGAAACGGTTCTCTATACGTGTGGCTTCTGGTGGTGCAAAGGGAATGCGTAGCCCAGCGGTACGGTTATCAAATCCCCAATTCATATTGATAGGCGCTGCCATTTCCGGCGAAAAACGACGATAAGAATTGACGTTTGGAGCAAAGAAAGAAATCGCATTAGGTGTGAATCTCTGCAACCCCCCTAAATAGTGGTAAAACAATTCGCTGGGCTTACCGTTGTCGTCAAAGACGTTTTTGCCGGTTTTGGCATCCACCAAACTTTGATGAATGTGCATCGAGCTGCCGGGTTCGTTTTTCATTGGTTTTGCCATAAAGGTCGCATAGACACCATGTTTAAGCGCCGCTTCACGTAAAGTACGTTTGAACACAAACACTTGGTCAGCTAGGTCTAATGGGTCACCATGAATAAAGTTAATTTCCATTTGCGCGGCACCTGATTCATGAATCAAAGTGTCAACATCCAAATTTTGAGCTTCACAATAACTGTATAGCGTATCAATGATGCCATTGAATTCATTGACGGCATCAATACTGTATGAACGACGTGATGTTTCTCTCTTTCCTGAGCGCCCGACGGCAGGTTTCAGTTCATAGTCTGGGTCCGTATTGGGTTGGATTAAATAAAATTCGACTTCTGGTGCGATGATGGGCTTTAGGCCTTCTTTTTCGTAAAGCGACAATATGTGGCGCAAAATAGTACGACTAGCCAACGGATGAAGGTTGCCATCGGTGGTATAGCAGTCGTTGATTACTTGAGCGGTAGGTTCGTCGGCCCAGGGCACCATACGCAGTGTGTTTGGATCAGGCTTAAGTACCATGTCACGATCACTTGCGTCGATAATGTCGTAATGGTTGTCGGCCCAATCACCTGTCACACTTTGCACCAGAACGGTTTCTGGAATGCGACCAGTCTTCTCTGCAAGGAATTTGAAGGTAGGGTAAAACTTCCCCCGTGCGTTCCCTGTCATATCTGCTAGTGTTGACTCGACTTCAGTAATTGCATGCTCTTTTAAAAAAGCTTCAAACGCTGTCATAACTCACCTTAAGTTGGCTGCTTCACGAATATTTTTTGAGCAGTAAGTTATTATTTACTGCCTCTGCATTTCAATTTTTATTTTCTGGTAACCCGAATAATGCTTCGGTTTAAACATTATTTTACTTTGATCATTAAATCAACACCTCGTTAAAAAATAAGTTCAGATTCCAATTGACACTACCTATAAAATCGATTAATCATTCGGTTATTGAGTCTTGAACTATGATAGGAGTGCACCTTGAAGAAACACGAACCATCGTATTATGAAGCTACGGCGAAAAACGTAAGAGATCGTCCCCAATTGGTGGGCGATCACAGTGCCGATATTTGTATTATAGGTGGTGGATTTACAGGAGCATCTGCGGCGTTGCACCTTGCTGAGGCGGGTTACCAAGTCATTCTATTGGAAGCCAATGAAATTGGCTGGGGGGCATCAGGTCGTAATGGAGGGCAAATTTGCCAAGGCCATAATATGGGCCATGCTGATATGGTCAGTAAAGTAGGAAAAGAAACGGCTGACCTACTGTGGCAAACCTCAATTGATTCTGTGACCATGGTCAAAGATCTTATTACGAAATACCAAATTGATTGCGATTTAACCTCAGGCGTCTTGCACGTGGCCTCTAAGTCACGCCATGCCGATGAAATTAAAGAAGAGGTTCATTATAAACGCAACATTCTACAGTACGAGGGCGTCGACTTTCTCGATGCAAAGGCCGTATCCGATAAGCTTGGCACTGATCGGTATTACGGCGGTGAGTGGTACAAAGAAGGCGCTCACATTCACCCTCTAAATTTTGCGCTTGGGTTGGCAAAAGCCGCAGAGGCTCACGGAGCTAAACTGTACGATAACTCAGCCGTATTGGAATATCTCGATGGTAAAAATCCAGAAGTCATAACAGCGAAAGGCCGAGTGAAATGTCGTTATTTGTTGTTTGCTTGCAATGGTTATCTTGGGAATTTAAACGGCCCTGCAGCACGCAAAATAATGCCTATTAATAACTTTATTATCGCCACTGAGCCATTGCCAGAAGCCGTTGCTGATCGTATTAATCCTGATCGTATTGCAGTTGCTGACTCAAAATTTGTGGTGAACTATTATC
Source organism: Marinomonas maritima (assembly GCF_024435075.2). Lineage (NCBI taxonomy): Bacteria > Pseudomonadati > Pseudomonadota > Gammaproteobacteria > Oceanospirillales > Oceanospirillaceae > Marinomonas > Marinomonas maritima. Next base: position 35,292 of record NZ_JAMZEG020000005.1, read on the forward strand.
GCTTATCACGTGACAGGCGCATGCTTTGGGGGGGAGGTGAAAACTACAGCCAACGTTTTCCTAAAGACATTGCTGGATTCGTCAAAAAACATATGGTGGCAACTTACCCAGAGTTAGGTGATTACCATATTGACTATGCTTGGGGTGGTACGCTTGCCATCACGCTTAACCGCATGCCGCATATTGCGCGTCAACAGGAAAACATATTTGTTGCTCATGGTTATTCCGGACACGGGGTGGCAATGGCAACCTATGCGGGGGCGATTTTTGCCAAGGCTGTACAAGGTTCGTTAGAAGAAATCGATGCATTTGAAAAGCTGCCTACTCGCGACTTCCCCGGCGGTACATTGCTACGTTGGCCGGGATTGGTCGCTGGCATGCTGTATTACTCGATGTTAGATCGTTTGCCGTGATTTGAAAAATGCCTAAGTATTGGTGTATTTAGTGCTCTTTGGTATGTGTATAATTTAAACAAATATTTGATGTATCCTGTTGATAAGGAAGCTACACCCAACCATGGCCACCCCCCCTACGACAATGAAAATTATGCAATCTGTTTCACCCCGCAGCGAGCCTGTTCAGTCTCGTTCTATTAAGCGTGCGCAGCAAATTTTAGATGTCACCAGTGAGTTACTGGAAACCGTTGGATTGAATGATCTAAACACAGCGATTATAGCGAAAGAAGTAGGCATTTCGGTGGGGTCGTTGTACCACTACTTTCCTAACAAACACGCCATCCTTTATGCCATGGGTAAGTCATGGCTCGACAGTATCGAAGAAGTACTTAAAGAGATCCAAGAGTGGACTCTAGAGGACATGACACTGGCGCACTTTATCGATCAAGTAGTGGATATCAATCTACGTACCTACCGACAACAGCGTGCCGTATTACGCTTGGTACAAGCGATGTTCTCGGTGCAAGAATTGCGAGAATTGGACGAACGCCATGATGACATGGTGATCTCACAAATGGCCAAAGTGTTTAAGCGTATTGGCTTCAAAAAACATATTCGTGAGCGAGAGCGTATTGCACGTTTATATCTAGAAGTGACTCATAGCACGTATTTGGTCGTGGTAAACCAAAATGAGCGTCGTGCTGCGCGTACCCTAGCCGATCTCAAGTTGATGCTGACTTGTGTTCTTGATCATCATCTTAATGAACCTGAATAATCACCTCTGATACAGACGATAACTGAATGTTAACTAACTCTTTTTTCTATCTAATGTATCTAGATGACTTAAGAATAAGGTAAAAATCTCAGACTGTGTTGAAGTGTCTAATCTGGCGTGAATGTTTTTCCGATGAACTTTAACGGTCCCGGCACTGATTCCTAGCTCGCTGGCGATGGACTTTGACGAGTGACCTTTGAGTAAGAGTCCTAGAATTTCCTGTTCACGAGTCGTTAATACACCGTGTGCAAAGCTTTTAAGTGCATATTTGAGTGGGCCTGAACTAGAGGCTCGTTCAACAAACTCCCCTGCTTGCGTCAACCAGAACTGACGAATCAACGCTTCCAATATAGGGAAGACGCTTTTCAAATTATTCAATTCTGTACGGCGAATCGATCCCACTACTTTTTGACGACCTAGTGAAACGGCACACGTTGTTGTTTTGTCTAATTCTACTAAGATATTAATCTCATCAACTAAATCAAAGTTACGGTAACAAGTTTGGTAGTACTGCGTTTCTTCAAATGAATCGGGTGCCATGTCAACCAAGCGATATACGCCTGGTGTAATACCTTGTTGGATGGCATTAAACAGAGGGTCTAGCAGGTAGGCTTGGTTTAAATACATCCTTAGAGTGTGGCTCTGTTCACTCGGGTTACTGGGATGAATTAAAAGCGGTTTTAGCGTTTTTTTGTACGTTACCATGATGATGGTATCAAAATAGCAAAGGTGACTAAGAGCGCTTTCTAAAGCAATGGGAAAACTAGGTACTCGAATGTGATTGGCGAGTGAGCCAAGGTCTTTCATTAGCTCGGGTAACGATAATTGTCCTCTAAGTGTATTGCTCGGCATCATGTTAAGTCCTTCCTCATGCACTGCTGTTTACAAGCAATGCATGAGCGTGCGCTGAACTTGCTTTTTTTTGAAAATATATAGAATGCAAACAACAGGCTACTTTTTTATTTGTGTGTGTCATTGAGATTAAATCGAGTTTTTACTCGGTTTTGTTCTCGTCTTTAAAATTGAACGTCTTGTATAAAATTTCCATCGACTTTTTCATTCTTTCTGTAGTAAAAATGAATACTTAACCTGAATGATTTTTCGGCTTATGAAGATTCAAAGTGCAGAGGTGCTGGCACTTTAAGTCATTCTTTATTAATACATATCAGTAAATTAGCTGAATGTGAAGAAAAGACGATATCTTTTTTAGAGTGATTTATATACAAGTGGTTTTATCTTTGCATATACCTACTCGGGGATAGTTACTCGCATCATTTGCTCGGGTTAAGGTAATTTATATCGGAAGAATTTGACTTTAATCCTATGAAAACAATATTAAAGTCGAATTAAAGCTCGATTATTAGATTAATGATGGCGCTTTCTTTCACAGTTAGACTAATTTCATAAGAGAACATTTTATGTCGGATATGTACGAAGGGAACAACGAGTTTGATCTGTTCATCACAGATTTAAACGGTAATCTACGCGGCAAGCGCATGCCCTCTAGTGGTTTAAAGAGCGTGATGACGCAAGGAGTAAAACTTCCTCAATCAGTGATTGGTTTTGATCATTGGGGTGATGATGTTCTCGATAACGGCATGGTTTTCGAGACTGGTGACAGTGATGGTTTGTGCTTGGCTGTCCATCCTGAGCCCATCTCTGTGCCTTGGGCTGAGTCTGCACGCGATCAAATTTTGGCCATGATGTACAACGTTGATGGCACACCATTTTACCCAGATCCACGCCAAATATTGACGCGAATTGTTAAGCGTTTTAAAGCGTTAGGTTACACGCCAGTGGTGGCAACGGAGCTTGAATTCTATTTATTAGATGGCCAGTCTGAAGCAAAGCGTCAACCTTCGCCTCCTATCATAGTGGAAGGCAACGGTGTGCGTTTGAATAAGACAGATTGCTACTCCATCGAAGAAATGGACGGTCTAGAAGGCTTTTTCGCGGAAGTGCGTAGAGCATGTGAAATCCAAGGTATCCCAGCAGACACTATTATTTCTGAGTTAGGCCCAGGCCAATTCGAAATCAACATGAAACACAGTAATGATGCCGTTCAAGCGGCAGATCACGCAATTATGTTTAAGCGTTTGATCAAAGGCGTTGCACGTCAGCATGACTTCGGTGCCACTTTCATGGCGAAACCTTATGCGGATAAGAGTGGCAACGGTTTTCATGTGCATTTTAGTTTGTTGGATGAGCAAGGTATCAATGTGTTCGACAATGGTACAGATGAAGGCTCCAGTTTGTTACAGCAGGCCGTTGCTGGATTATTGAACCATATGTCAGATTCCATGCTGGTGTTTGCACCACACATGAATTCCTACCGTCGTTTTCAAAATGGCGCTCACGCTCCAACATTTGCCAGCTGGGGGTATGAAAACCGTACTGTTGCAGTGCGTATTCCGGAAAGTGACAATGTGGCACGTCGTATTGAACATCGTGTGTCTGGTGCAGATGCGAACCCCTACTTAGTGTTGGCTGCCGTGTTAGGTGCTGCGTTACATGGTATCGAAGCCAAAATGTCACCGCCACAACCAATCGAAGGTGATGCGTATGCTATGTCAGAACATTTTGAACTTTTACCAAACCGTTGGGAATTAGCCACTGAGTCTTTTGCAGACAGCGCGTTCTTACGTGATTATTTAGGTGAAGAATTTGTGCGTGTTTACGGCGCAGCGAAAGAACAAGAGCAACAAAAAATACATGGCCGTATTTCCAATGTGGAATATGAAGCCTATTTATAAAACGCTTTGCTGATCAGAACTGCATTAGAAAATAGAGCCCGATAGAGGCTTTGCTTAAAATAAAAAACCACATCACAACTGGAACCAGTCAATGACAATTGGCTGATAATTGGAGAATCTTACATGAAACGCAATGTATTGAGTTTATTGATCGCTGGCGCAGCTTCTACGTTCGCTGTTAGCAGTTATGCAGAAGACGTTTTAAACGTTTACAACTGGTCAGACTATATGGCGCCAGGCGCTTTGGAGCAGTTTTCTAAAGAAACAGGCATTAAAGTTAACTACGATGTGTATGACAGCAATGAAGTTTTAGAAGCAAAGCTGATGGCTGGTGGTTCTGGCTACGATGTCGTCATGCCATCTAACTCGTTCTTTGAGCGTCAAGTTAAGGCGGGTGTGTATCAAGCAATTGATAAAAGCAAGCTGAGCAATTATGGCAATCTGGATCAAACCCTGGCTAAGCAAATTGAAAAGCATGATGCTGGCAACCTACATAATATTCCTTACGCTTGGGGGACGATTGGTATCGGTTACAACACCAAAATGATTGAGGAACGATTGGGTACTGCGGATATCGACTCTTGGGACATTTTATTTGATCCTAGTATCGCGGCTAAGCTGAATGATTGCGGTATCGCTGTATTGGATTCTCCAGCGGAAGTGATGTCGGTAGTCAATAACTATCGTGGTATTGATCCAAACTCAGAAGACAAAGATGAGTTGGTAGAATCCACCAAACTTATGTCTATTGCTCAAGACAATGTAAAATATTTTCACTCCAGTAAATACATTTCTGATTTAGCAAATGGCGATGTGTGTGTGGCAATTGGTTATAACGGCGATATTCTGCAATCGCAGAGTCGTGCGGAAGAAGCGGGCCAAGGTGTTGACATCAAGTTTGTCATTCCTAAGGAAGGCACTTTGGTATGGTTTGATTTAATGGCAATTCCTGCTGACGCGCCTCATCCAGAAGCGGCACATAAATTCATCGACTTCATCCTGAAAAAAGACATCGCTGCTGCGATCTCGAATTATGTTTTCTATGCAGTACCAAACACGGCCGCTGTACCGCTTTTAGATGAAGAAGTGGCGACAAATAAAGGTGTGTACCCAACTCAAGAAGTAAAAGAAAAACTGTTTGTGCAAGTTGCTCATGCTGCGCGTTTCGATCGCCTATTGACACGTGCTTGGACCAACATCAAAACTGGTCGTTAAGCAGCCTTCTGTACGTGGGTGACACGGTATAGTGTCACCCTTCTTGAATACTTATTACCATTCTGACAGGTGTTTTATGTCTGTGTCTTCTGTTTCTCCCATTGTGACCTCTCAATCGATGCCTGCTTGGCGTCAAAAAGACGCTGAGCCTTTTGTTCGTATTGAGCAAATCAATAAAGCGTTTGGCGATTTCACTGCAGTGAATAACGTCTCTTTGGATATTTATAAGAACGAACTATTTTGTCTACTGGGCGGATCGGGTTCGGGTAAAAGTACCTTGTTAAGAATGTTGGCGGGATTTGAATCCCCTACTTCGGGGCGTATTATCATCGACGGCGTGGACATGTCGAATGTGCCACCGTGGGAACGTCCGGTAAACATGATGTTTCAGTCTTATGCCTTGTTTCCACATTTAACAGTCGAAGCGAATGTCGCGTTTGGTTTAAAACGCGAAGGTTTGCCAAGCCATGAAGTGAAAAAGCGCGTCGCAGACATCTTAGACATGGTGCAATTGGGGCACCTATCTCGCCGTAAACCGCATATGTTGTCTGGTGGTCAGCGCCAGCGTGTGGCTTTAGCGCGTTCTTTGGTTAAGCGCCCTAAGCTGCTTTTGTTGGATGAGCCTTTGGGTGCGTTGGATAAGAAACTGCGCGAAGAAACACAGTTTGAATTGATGCGATTACAAGAAGAACTTGGTATTACCTTTGTCGTAGTGACTCATGACCAAGAAGAAGCGATGACGCTGGCAACGCGCATTGGTGTGATGAATAACGGCGTGATTGTCCAAACGGCTGAACCTCACGAAATGTATGAATACCCAAGCAATCGTTTCGTCGCGGAGTTCATTGGTAATGTGAATTTGTTTGACGGCACTGTGATCTCGGATGAGCGCGATAGCGCCTCGATTCAATGCGATGACACCAATGGCCTTATTTATTTGGATCACGGCATCAGCTGCGCGCCTAACCAAGTGGTAAACGTAGCGATTCGTCCTGAAAAAATGCGTATAGCACGCGAAGCATCCAATGCTGAAAATAACGCTGCAGAAGGGATTATTACGGAAGTGGCGTACATGGGGAGCCAGTCTATCTACAAAGTGCGTTTGCAGTCAGGGAAAGAAGTGCGTATCACGCAACCCAATTCTCACCGAGATACCGGTGAGCGTCTAACATGGGATGATCATGTATACCTATCTTGGGATGCCGACAGTAGCGTGGTACTAACATCATGATAAACGCACCTACCAATACAACACAGCCGACGCTGTTACAGCGTTTGCAAACCATGCGTCTGGGGCGCTGGTTTGTCATCCTAATGCCAATGTTGTGGTTGGCAGCGTTCTTTTTTATCCCTTTTTTGGTGGTGTTTAAAATATCGCTTTCAGAGGCAATGATTGCGGTGCCTCCCTACTCACCTTTATTGGAATGGGATCCAAGTAACGCCTACGCGACGTTAAAAGTCACCTTTGGCAACTATTTGTTTTTGTTTGAATCACGTTTTTACTTAGACGCTTATTTAAGCTCTTTGCGCATTGCCGCGGTGTCGACTTTTTTCACTTTAATCATTGGTTTTCCGATTGCTTATCTTATCGCTCGTAGTGGTCCGATGGCACGTACGATATTGTTATCCTTGGTTATTTTGCCTTTCTGGACGTCATTTTTATTGCGCGTTTATGCTTGGATGTCGCTGTTGAAAAAGAATGGTTTGGTCAACGACACATTGATGTCTTTAGGCTTGATTGATCAGCCACTGCAAATCCTACAAACGGATGTGGCTGTGTATATCGGTATTGTTTACACCTATCTTCCGTTTATGATTCTGCCGCTTTATACCACGCTAGAAAAAATGGACATGAGCTTGATTGAAGCCGCGAAAGATCTAGGTGCTAAGCCATGGCGAGCATTTTGTTCTGTCACTTTACCATTGGCGAAACCTGGCATCATCGCAGGTTGTTTGTTGGTGTTTATCCCTGCTGTTGGCGAGTTTGTTATACCTTCGCTGTTAGGCGGCTCAGATACTCTTATGATTGGACGTGTACTGTGGGACGAATTCTTCCTTAATCGAGATTGGCCTTTAGCGTCTGCTGTCGCGATCATTATGCTGATCGTCTTGGTCGGCCCCATTATGTTTATGCGAAATGGCAACAAGGAGGCAATGTAATGAAAGATCATTCCTTAGCTTTAAAGCTCAGTGCAGGTTTTGGTTTCTTGTTCCTATACGCGCCAATTGTTGCTTTGATTATCTACAGTTTTAACGAGTCTAAACTGGTGACGGTATGGGGTGGATGGTCACTTAAATGGTATGTTGAACTGTTCCGTAATGAACAGATTATGAACGCAGCCTGGGTGAGTTTAAAAATTGCGTTTATTAGTGCGACGCTTGCGTCGATACTTGGCACGATAGCGGGATTTGTTTTGAGTCGTATGGGCAAATTTCGTGGAAAAACCATGATGGCTGGTTGGGTGACGGCACCTCTGGTGATGCCAGAAGTGATCACAGGTTTGTCATTGTTATTGCTCTTCGTAGCAATGGAAAGCATGTTTGGTTGGCCTGCAGGTCGGGGTATGACGACGATTGTGATTGCCCACACAACGTTTTGCTTGGCGTATGTCGCAGTTGTCGTACAATCGCGTTTATCATCGATGGATGAAACGTTGGAAGAAGCGGCAATGGACCTTGGTGCAAAGCCTGTCTCGTTGTTTTTTCTGATTACGTTGCCATTGATTGCACCCGCGATACTGTCTGGCTGGTTGCTGTCGTTTACCTTGTCGCTTGATGATTTAGTGATTGCTAGTTTCGTATCTGGACCAGGAAACTCTACATTACCTATGGTGATTTTCTCTAAAGTGCGTCTTGGTGTCACCCCTGAGATTAATGCCCTAGCGACGTTAATGATATTGGTGGTTTCCATTGCTGTGATTGCGGCCATTTTCTTAATGCGTCGTCAAAATCGATTTCAAAATCCATAAGCGTTGTATTTTTGAGGTACGTTATTCATGAAAATAGGAATTCTTGCAGCGGGCATTACGCCTGATGTATTACGCTCTAAGTACCCTACTTATGCGGAAATGTTTGCTCAACAGATTGCGGCAATGGAGCCGGACTTATCGTTTGAGATATTCGATGTGCGTTTGGACGAATTTCCTGAAAGCATAGATTGCTGTGACGCTTGGTTGATTACAGGCTCTAAATCCGATGCTTATGGAGATGACCCATGGATCACGCGTCTGTGTGAGTTCATTTGTGAAGTGGATGCCAAGGACAAAGTACTGGTTGGCATTTGTTTTGGCCATCAAGTTATTGCCCGAGCATTAGGCGGGCGCGTTGCCAAATTTGATGGTGGTTGGGGCGTCGGCGTTCACCACTATCAAGTAGCAGAGAATGTTGCCACCCCTTTGGGCCGTAAAGACGTTGCTTTTTGTGCATTCCATCAAGACCAAGTGCTGGAAAAACCTGAAAAAATGATCAGCTTCCTTAGCAGTGATTTCTGCCAACACGCTGGTTTAATTTATAAAGATCGAATCTTGACTTTCCAAGGGCATCCGGAGTTTTCTAAAGCTTACGAAACAGAATTGCTTGACCTATACGACGGTGTCACCCTCACATCAGCGGTTGCTGCGAAAGCACGTGAAACCGTTGCGCAAGAAGAAATAGATAACCAACAACTGATGGCTTGGATTGGAAAATTCTTGAAAGGATAATGTTACATAACCACTAATGAGCAATCCCTGTAACGTATACACCAATAAGGCGCACCCGTCTCCGGATGCGCCTTTTGTAAGATTTTTATCCCTTTCCTTTCTTAAATACGGCTTACAACGCCGCTTTGATACTGTCTTCAATGGATGTTGTAGGACGTCCAATCAGTGTTGATAGATCTTTGCTGTCGTTGAATAAGGCTCCCTTTGACGCGCCGACATCAGAATCCGCTAATATGCCAGCAAAGCCTTCGGGTAAGCCCATGCCGACTAAAGCCTTGGTGTACTCTGCTTCTGGAAGGTTTTGATAAATCACGGCTTTGCCGCTGAGATGACTGATTGCTTGAGCGTATTCACTGAGAGTGAATGCATTGTCTCCTGCTAATTCGTATATTTTACCTGCTTGATTGTCACGGGTTAGCACGACTGCAGCCGCTGCCGCGTAGTCTGCTCGTGCTGCCGCAGAAAATTTGCCTTCACCTGCACTGCCTAGTACCGCGCCGTGCTCAAGTGCCATACCAATTGTTCCCGTGTAATTTTCAGAGTACCAGCCGTTGCGAAGCAATACATGCGGCACGCCAGATTCCGCTAATAGCTTTTCTGTCGCTGCGTGTTCTTCTGCCAAGATAAGCGATGAGGTATCTGCTTTTAAAATACTGGTGTAAGCGATGAGAGAAACACCTGCGGCCTTTGCTGCCTCGATGACATTTTTATGTTGAATTTCACGTTGACCGACTTTGCTAGAGGAAATGAGCAGTATTTTTTCTACGTTAGCGAGCGCTGTTACCAAGGTATCTGGTTGAGTGTAATCTGCTTGGCGAATGTGTACGCCTTTCTCGGCTAGGTCTTTTACACTGTCGATATTACGAACGGCTGCAACAATGTTGCTGGCGGCTGTTTTTTCTAATAAAGATTCAATGACCAAACGGCCAAGTTGGCCTGATGCACCTGTTACTAAAATCATGGTTTTCTCCTTTGAGTTTTAAGTTGATGAGAGTAGAATAAATCACTAACAAACTTTTAGTAAGTACATACAAAAAGGTAAGTATGAAGAAAAATCATTTAATTGAAGATCAACGAAAAAAGTCCGGATTATCAGCGCATTTTGAAAGAGGCGATGTATTTTCTGATCAGTGCCCTTCTCGGGATGTGTTGAAGCACGTGACGAGCCGTTGGGCTGTGTTGGTTTTACTGGCATTAAAAGGCGGTGAAACACATCGCTTTAGTGAACTGCGTCGTACTATTAATGGCGTAAGTGAGAAGATGCTTGCACAGACTCTACAAGCGCTAGAGCAAGATGGTTTTGTATTGCGAGTGGCATATCCTGTGGTACCACCTCATGTGGAATACAGTTTGACTGATAGTGGTATGCAAGTAGCGGAACATGTGGTCGGATTAGCAGATTGGATTGAAGATAATATCGCTACTATTTTAGATAATCAGTCTCAGCATATTGAAAAAATCAGTGCGTAATCGGTCTTGGTTGATCGCATTTTTATAGTGTAAATGAGGGTGTCAAAGCGATAAATAGAAAGTGAGTACTTACATATAATTACATTTTTTAACGTTTTTAAACCTCTGCCCTGATCTGCCCTACGCGAATTATTAGGGCTAGAGTTCTAGTTTATTCGATCAATAGACGTCGTCGTGACTGACTGTAAAAACAAAAAATTAGCCTTTTAAACGTTGACGATTTTTAAGCAAGATCACCATAAAATAAGCGCCTCCCAAAATCGCCACCATGGTTCCCGCGGCAAGATGATTAGGATAAATAACGGTTTGGCCGAGCCAATCGGACGCTTGTAACAGTGTGGCTCCTAATAGAGCGGACAAAGACAATTGCATGAGTACCGTTCGTGCTCCGAGTAAACTTGCTAAATGTGGCGCAACAATACTAATAAAGGCAATGGGGCCAAGCAATGCGGTTACTGTGGCGCATAACGCCGCCGCCAGCACTAATAGCAACACAAAGGTGGGTTTAACGGCGATACCACGAGCGGCTGCTGCCGTTTTCCCCATCGACATTAAGGTTAGCCAGCGATGCAAACTAAGAGTGATTAATATGAACACGCTGGAACAAATCATAAGCAGAATAGCTTGGTCTGGTGTCACTCGATAGGTTGAGCCCGCAAGCCAGCGCAAAATATCATAAATTTCTTCTGTACCCTTCATCAGGCTAAATTGAACAAATGTTTCTATTAATGCGGACAGTGCGACGCCTGTTAATATCATTGGCGCGGGGGCAAACCGAAATCGCTTGCCTAATAGAAGTAAAACAAACAGCGCACTCATACTGCCCGCAAAGGCGACAAGTGGCCCAAGTTCCCCTAAACGAATGCCTAAAAAAGTACTGCTGCCGACCAATGCGAGTACAGCGCCTGCAGACAAACCCAACAAGTCTGGGCTGGCTAATGGGTTGTGAATCAGGCGCTGCATAATGACGCCCGAGACGGCCATCGCGGCGCCAGCAAACAAACTAGCAGTAATTCTTGGCCAACGCAGTGGCCAGCTAAATTCATCAGGCCAGCGTAATTGATACTGGCTTTGTTCAATGTGTGACAGCACACCAATCATAATAACGAAGCAAAGTACTCCGATAATCATGATGAAACGATTACGTGAGAAAGGTTTTTTCCCATAAAGAATGTTGAAGTGACTGTTTTCTGTTTGGTGTAAGCGTTGTCTGATTAACCAAATCAATAACGGCGCACCGAGCAAGGCGGTTGTCAGACCTGTTGGAACAATATCCAATGTGAAATAGCTGATGAGCAAAGCAAGGTTATCCGCCGCGACCAGTAACGTCGCGCCGAGCAAGCTAGACCAACAGAGTTCTGATGTAGCGGTTCTTGCACCTAATAGACGCGCAAGATTCGGCGCGACCAATCCTAAAAAGCCAATAATACCCACCATGGTAATGGAAGCAGACAACATCCATAAACCAGCCAACATAAGCACTAAAAACAAGGCTGTGACATTAAGACCGCGACCTGATGCGGCGTTTTGTCCTAGTTTGAGCATCGTAAGCGGTTTACCGGCGTAAGCTAAAATGCCAATACCGATTAAACAATGTGGCCATAACCAGTGGAATTTATCCCAACCATTTTGGCTTAGATCCCCTGCTCCCCAGATAAACAGATTCTGCGCGTATTGATTGTTCAGCAAGATGAGCGCGGTCGTAATCGCGCCAAACAGTAAATTGACCGCCATCCCCGACAACACAATGGACAAGCCTGTCAGCTGCCTGACGCCACTGATAAGCAATACCAGAGCCAGCGCTAAGAGAGCACCCAACATGGCCGCCATGGCTTGATAGTGGGTTTGTCCTTCCGGCCAAAAAATAGCTAAAACAATCAGCCCGAGCCACGCGCCACTGGAAGTGCCTAATGTCACCGGAGACAACAAAGGGTTACGAGTAAGCTGTTGAATAACGCTGCCAATCAAGCCCATGACGGAACCCACCAGCAAGGCCATGACTAGCCTAGGTAAGCGAGAAAAAGCCCAATCCACTTGCTCGAAATCGGTTGATATATTGCCTTGTAAAATTAACCATTGGCTGTGAAAGCTTAGGTTATTATCGATTTGCAAAAAGCCAACCGATAATAAACATAAGACAAGAATCGCTGCGACGTTAGAAAACGATGACTTCATTGTTCATTCGCTACCTTAAGCAAAGCGTCTGTCATGGATTCCGCCAAATACTGCAAAGACATGGCGCCGCCGTATGTCCAAGTGGATTCGATTGACGCCACTTTATTCTGTTTCACAAAAGGCATGGCTTGCCATAAAGGCGATTTCGCTAGTTTCTCTTCTTGGTGAAAAGGTTGGAAATACAACACAACGCCTTGATTTACAGAGCGCAAAAACGTCAAACGCTTTTGCGCCAGACCCCATTGGCTGTTTTCTATCGTCATTGGGTTCTTAATACCCAGTTTTTCAAGCGCGTACTGTGGCATAGAGTTTCCACCATAAACATACGCCGACGTGGTATTGGCGAATCGCATCGTCACCACATCGGGTAAGCCATTCGGGAAGGCTCTTTCCAGTCTTTTTTGAAGTTCTAGAAACCTTGTTTCTCTTTGCGCTAATTTGGCCTTGGCTTGTTCTTCCTTATTCAATAACGTGGCTAATTTTAGAAACGCTTTATCTGCTTGTTCGGCGTTGTTGTGGTCTGCACGGTAGTTATCAAAAAAGACGACGGGAGCGATGCGTTCCAGTTTGGCTTGAATGTCTTTTTGTGCAAGGTTGATTAAGATGACATCGGGTTTGAGCTGCGCCAGCTTCTCTAAATTCGGCTCTGCGCGGTCGCCAATGTCTTGGGTTGCTGCTGGAATGTTAGGCACTCTAACCCATTCTGTGTAGCCTTTAATGTCTGAAATGGCGATGGGTGTGACCCCCAATTCGATGACGCTTTCGACTAACTCCCAACCGAGCGCGGCAACGCGTTTTGGTGTTTTGTTTACGAACGGGTCTAGCGAGTTATCTTGATGGTTTGTATCGCCATAGCCTAATGACGAAAAGCAGAAAGAAGCGAGCAAAAGGATTGTTGTAAAAAATGTTTTTGTGGAAGTGAGTGCTAACATACTAAAGCAACCTTACTATCATGTTGAGGGTGTTGAATAAGTGACATAGGAATACCGTAAAGTGCTTCTAAACGCTCTGGCTCCATGAGTTCTTTTGGTGAACCTTGAAAGAAACAACGGCCTTGTCGCATCGCCAGGATATGATCGGCGAACCGTGCCGCAAGGTTGATATCGTGAAGAATCACCACGATGCCCTGACCCGTTTCTCTATTGAGCTTTTGTAGCAGCGCCATGAGCTCATACTGATGGGCAATGTCTAATGCGGATGTGGGTTCATCTAATAACAAAACAGGCGATTCTTGCGCCAGCAACATCGCAATCCAAGCTCGTTGTCGTTCGCCGCCAGATAAATCTTCGATAAATTGATCTGCGTAATGGTTCATACTGACCTGTTCTATGGCGGTCGCTACAATCTTATGGTCTGCTTCTTGTAATCTTCCCCATGTTCCACGCCAAGGAAAACGGCCTAGTTGAACCAGTTCTCTGACGGTTAAGCCGGTGCTAGCGGGCAATGACTGAGGTAAAAAGGCAATTTGTTGAGCCAGCTTACGTTGTGATAATTGGCCTAAGGGGTAGCCATTAAAAGTCAGCTGACCTTGGTCTGGTACCAATTGACGTGCCAGACATTGCATTAAGGTGGTTTTACCTGAGCCATTGTGTCCAAGGATGACACACACTTTATTACTAGGAAGTTGAAGATTTGGAATATTCAGAATGTGTCGTTGACCTCGTTCAACACAAACGTGTGTTAGTTCAAACATGTAGCTCCTTGTTTGGCTTTAGTTTGCTTGGCCTTATGGGCACGAGGACAGTCTGCGCAGAGTGCACCATCAGCACGGCGAAAATGTAGGCAACAGGTACGACGAGTAAAAATGACTTTGTCTGTGTCCTGTTTTAAACGATTTAATATATTTGTCGGTAGATCTAGATACCTTGCCCACAATTGATATTCATTTTGAATATCAAAAAGGCTTGCTGATGCCCCAACGGCCGTTACCATGGTCGCCATAATCTGGTCGGCTAACAGCGCTTGATACAAGACTTGTTGTCCACCAAATTGATTGAGGTGGGCGGTTTGTAAGGCGTCAAATAATGTTTTGAGTTGTTTGGCGGTGTGTTGGACTAAGGCTTCATGCTCATCTGCTAGCCATTCACCATCGGGTAAAGCATAGCCAGCCACATAAGCTTGCTGCTGAGTTTGATGCAATCGTCCTAAACTGTTTGGAATGAGTTTGAGGTGATAGACGCAAATCAACGCCAAATAAATTGGTTGCCAGCAGCTTAATCCCCATGACCTTATGCGCCAATAAGGCGCACCCGCTTCCGGATGCGCCTTTTGCAAAGCGCTGTGTAAATTGGCTAAGAAGGGTTCCGCACAAGCCGCAGATAAAAGGTTTGGATCTTCTTCTAAGCCAGCACCTAGCTCAACCCCTTGTAAAGGCGCTAGATACTGTTTGCTCTCCAAGAAAAGACGGCTTAAATGTCTTTCCATCTTATTTACTCAACATGTTAGAACGCATAACGAGCGCTGACTTCGAAAGATCGCTGGTCGCCAAACCAACAATTAGATTCGTCATAACAACTGTAATAGGTTTCATCCAGCGCATTTGATATGGCTAATTTTACGCTGGCCCCTTTCCATTGAGGAGACAGCATGGCTAAGTCATAACCAATGGAGAGATCCACTAATGTGAAGGATGGTACTGTGTTGGAGTTCGCTGCGTTCAATTGCATTTGCCCAACATAACGCGCGCCTGCACCGAAGGATGCACCGGCCAATGCGCCTTGCTGTGGTGCATAGGTTATCCAAGTATTCAGCTGTTGCTCTGGCACCCAAATTGGTGTTTTTCCTTGGATACCGCTGTTGTCTTTGGTGACTTCCACATCTTGTCGTGTGTAAGCGGTTTTGATACTGACATCGCGAGTGATGGCTTGTTGAAGTTCTAGTTCGATGCCTTGTGACCGAACCTCACCAACTTGAATTTTGTCATAGGCTGAGCCATTTGGGTCGCGTGTTAAGACGTTACTTTTGACGATTTCAAATGCGGTTGCGGTAACGGCAATGTTGTTACGTTTGTATTTTAGTCCTGCTTCCCATTGGTCCGCGGTGGAGGTATCAAATGTATTGCCATTACGATCTGCTCCTGTGATGGGTTCAAAGCTTTGCGCATAGCTTACAAACGGAGCAATACCATTATCAAATTCGTATAGTGCGCCGATTCTTCCACTGAATTGGCTTTGGTCTACTTTGGTGTTTGTGTTGCTGCCATATTTGAGACCTTTTTCGGTTGCTTTAAAGCTATCGTAACGCCCACCAGCAATGAACACCCATTGATCTAGACGTATTTGATCTTGTAAGTAGAGGCCAAGTTGTTCCTTTTCGATAGTAAAGTCACTGCTGTAACCAGAGGCGGCAAAGTCGAGATTGCTTTTTACTATCTGATGGTGGTTTGGGTTATAAAGATCGATGCTTGGCGCGACGGCGTCTTCATATTCAATATCTGACGTGAGTGTTAAGTAGTCCACACCGACCAATACATTGTGTTCAGTATTGCCAATATCAAACACACCAGAGAATTGGTTATCGACATTCAAACCAGTTGACGCTTCATCAGTGAGGTATGCTCGACGATTTAATGTTCTTTCATCGCTGTCTAAACTTGTTGAATAGGTGTTTTCTTGGGCGGCTTTTGCCGTTGTAAATCGGGTATTTTGTAAAAAGCGCCACGTGTTATTGATGGTGTGGTCAAGTTTGTAACCCAGTAACAGCACGTCACGGTCATAGGTTTCCCAGTTTGCATCGCCTGCGTAACTATCGGAGGGCAATTTGCCGTTGATATTGTCGTAGACTGTGCCTTTTGAAGGCAACGCGGAATAGACGCCCATGCTTGGGTCTTGTTGGTAATACAGATTCAGGTTCAGTTGTGTATCGTCGCTTATTTTAAGATCAAGAGACGGTGCAATCATGATGCGTTTTTCATCCGAGGTCACCGCCTGCCCTTCTTTCTCGCGAATCAAAGCCACGACACGATAGTTCATCAGCTCATTCAATGCGCCCGTTGAATCGATGGAAACATCGCGTTTTTTATCGCTACCTAACGCTATTTCGACACTGCTTTGATCGGTTGATTGTGGTGCTTTACTGATGAGGTTCACCATACCGCCTGGTGGCATAGCACCGTACAGCGTGGACGTTGGTCCTTTAAACACTTCTATTTGATCCACAGCCGCCATGTCAATTTGTGGCTGTAAGTTCCAATCGTTATAGAGCAACTGCAGGCCATCATAGTACGCTTTGTCATTTTGGAACCCACGAATATTAAACAGATCCAAACGCGTTACTGCGCCGCCTCGTAATTCGGTATTAATCCCCGAAGAGTAACGCACTGCTTCCGCAACCGTTTCGATACCGCGCTGTTCTAAGCTGCCTGCATCGATAATAGAAATACCTTGAGGTGTTTCTTCTGGATCAAGTTGAGTTTTGGTGGCTGTATTTCGATAAGTCAGCCCTTTTACTTCTAAAGTACTTAACTGATCCTCATTAAGGTAAATTTCTTTATCTGTGCCTGTTGTTGTATCTGTGATATTCGCTGCCAATGAATAAGTCGATGCACTTGTGATCGCCAAGGCGAGTAATGTGGGAGGAAAGGACAAAGCCGTTTTCATTTTAACTCCGAGGATTGAATAAGTTTATAATTGAGAATGACTATCATTGTATTTATTCTCAAAGAGAAAACTTAACTTTTTGGTGCATCTTTAACGCAATCGGCTGTTTTGTTGTCTCTATCTTGGCTTAATCGGCAACCAGTATTCCATGTAGCTTTGGGAGCTTTTAGGGTCGTAATGGGGTTCATAAACTTCTAATTCGTAGCCTGAAATCCCATCGTAATCCGACTCTGGAAGCCAGCGATGGATAAACCACTCAACGGCTTGTTCAACCGCAGCTACTTTGCCATGAACGGGAATCACGGCGTATTCTTGCGACGGCACATCAATGGTGTCATACGTGTTTTTAGATTGGCCTAAATACCCTGCCCAGTAACACATCTGGTCTGGGTTCTGAGGATGGTAATGTGTGTCTATGATGCCGATGGGTTGAGCGGTAGGAGCGAAATATTCGTTCTTTGTATCTATGGTTTCCCAAAGCTGTGGAACACGCTCTATAAAATCTGGCGTCGAAGAAAATGGTCCGTGTATCCAACCATGCACACCATTAAGCTGGAAAGCATCGCGACTTTCGATTCGAATCTGAGTAAAGGCTTTTGGTTTGTTGCCAGCCTGAGTCTTTTCTGTCCGGTATTGTAAGGGTGTGCGCAGACCTTGGCGCTTTCCTCTTAGACGGTATTCACGAGGCGTGCAGTTAAACATGTTTTTGAAAGCGCGACTGAAGCTAATTTCTGAATCAAAGCCACATAATATGGCAATGTCTATATGTCTTTTTTGGCTCGAAAGTAACAGTTCTGCGGCTTTGCTTAAACGTAATTCTCTTATGTATTGCGCGACGGTGAGCCCTGTTGCTTCTCCAAAGACTCGTTGAAATTGCCAGCGGGACCAACAGCTTTTTTCAGCCAGACTTGCGACATGAATAGATTCATCCAAATGCTCATGAATGTAGTCTAAAACTTTTTCAATGCGAGTGAGTTTGTGTTGCAGAGGCATAATGTTCAAATATATAAATAATAATGATTATCATCTAATTTAGGCGTCATTGCCAATGCTTGTGTAGCAATTTGGCTATCGTTTTCATAAAGCATTATTTGACGTAAATTCGCTTGTCGTAGTAACCGATCTATTTTCACTGGGTGTCTATTAATTAATCAAGTTGCATGATTAAATAAAATTATGCTCGTTTATTCTGACGGACTCGAATTGTTAACCTCTCCCTAGGTTCATTAGGTTGTTTCAATCCCCAAAAAAATAATATGGATGCAGCTATGAAAGAATTAGCGCGTACCGCCACTTATTGCTCGATGTTTGTGGCAGCAGGTGCTGTGAGCGGAATACTTGGCCCAAGTCTTATTTACCTTGCTGATTTGATTCATGCTTCAGTGGCTGAAATCTCAGTCGTCTTTGGTGCACGAGCCATCGGCAATATTCTCGGCGCTTTGTTGGCAGGACGCATGTTCGACCGCTGGCAAGGCCATCATTACTTGATTCTTATGTTGGCACTGGTGATTGTTGGACTGGTATTGGTGCCCTTTTCTATTAATTTGCCGATGTTGGTGGCTTTATTCTTTTTGCTTGGCGCCGCGGAAGTCTCCGTCAATGCGGGTGGCAACATGATGATGCTGTGGCTACACAAAGAAAAAGTGGGTTCTTATGTGACCGTACTTCATCTTTGCTACAGCACAGGCTGCATGATTGCGCCTTTAGTGTTGGTTTTCAGTGAGTGGATGGGCCAAAATTATGGCGTCGGTTATTGGCTGTTGGCGTTGTATGCTCTACTGCTGCCCTTCTTATTATGGCGTCAACCGAGTCCACGCTTCAAAGCTCGTGAGAGTGAAGTGGTACCGGAAGCAAAACAGAAAGCAACGTTTCTGGCTTTTTTAACTGTGATCTTTGTGTATGTGGGTTTTGAGATCACGATCGCGGGTTGGATCAGTACCTATGGTATTTTGATGGGCGAAGGCCAAAACCAAGCGGCGGTGCTGGTGTCTTGGTTTTACGTGAGCTTGTCACTTGGGCGTTTAGTATCGGTGCCGCTATTACGCTGGATACCGTTGCAGCATGGTTTATATGGGCTGATCTTTTTTAGCATTATTGGTTCTGTACTTATGTTTGCTTTCCCTGATCTTTCTCTTGTTATTGTTGCTCTCTGGCTTGGCCTTGGGTGTTCTGCGATCTTCCCCATGTTGTTTGCCTACGCCAGCAGCATTATGTCTTTGAATGGAAAGCGAACGGGATGGATTTTTGTATGCTGCGGATTAGGTGCGTTGGTTGCGCCTTCATTGACGGGTCCCATTATTGATGCTTTTAGTGTGTCAGCCTTTCCCGTGGTGTTGATTGTGTTGGCGTTACTGATGTGGGTAAGCTTTCGTCGTTTAGAAAAAATGACTACTTAGGAAGGCTTAAATGTAAACAAGAGTAAGTGTTCACTTACTCTTGTTTACATTGTTATTGGTACTTGTGAAGTGTAGCAACAGTAAAGGCAGCAAGGTCGGTATAAATGTCGAAATAGAAATCGATGCTCTTGTATTGCGTCTCACGGCCTTTTCCAGTCAACACTAATACTGGCGAACAGCCGCGCAAGTTTCCTGCCTGAAGGTCTCTCAGAGAGTCTCCAACCATAATCGCCGGGCAGTCTTCGAAAGAGACACCTAACTGTTTTTCAATGTTTTCAATCATGCCGCTTTTGGGTTTTCGGCAAGTACAATTATCGTCTGGGCCATGAGGACAATATTGAATGCCTGAAATGGTACCGCCTTCTGCTTCGACCAGTGCCGTCATTTTATCGTGCATGGCATGCAATGTTGCTTCGTCGTAATAACCACGCGCAATGCCAGATTGATTGGTGACAACAAATACTTTAAAGCCCGCTTTTGACAATGCGGCAATGGATTTAATACTACCGGGTATGGGTTGCCATTCGTCAACAGATTTGACGTAGGCATCAGAGTCTTGATTGATGACGCCGTCTCGGTCTAACAAAATGATGGGTTTAGGTTGCGTCATGAAAGTACCTTAATGATGAATCTAGATAATGAGTGTGGCTATTTGTGTTCACCGATATCAGCGAAGATGGCGTTGCGACAAGTAAGGCTAAGGTCTTGTGGCGCGAGACCAATATCCAAACCTCGTTGTCCGCCGCTGACGTAAATTTTTTCAAGAGATTGTGCGCTTTGGTCTATGCAGGTCATGAGGCTTTTTTTCTGGCCAATAGGACTGATACCGCCAACTAAATACCCTGTGAGGCGTTCGGCTTCTTTGACGTCGGCCATGCGTAATTTTTTTACCCTGAGTGCTGATGCGGCACGTTTTAAATTTAACGTGCCGGTCACCGGTACAATGGCGACAAAAAATTGTTTATCGTCACTGACTAATAAGGTTTTGAAGACATCAGCAGGATCAAGATTTAGCTTTTGAGCGGCCTCTTCGCCAAAGTTAGAGCAATGTGGATCGTGCTCATATTCATGAATACTGAACTCGATCTTTTGTTTCTTTAATTGATTAATAGCCGGTGTCACCTTTGCTTACCTCTACTTTTGCCAAAACATTGGCGTGAATAAAACCAATAAAGTAAAGACTTCCAAACGGCCCAACAGCATAGAAAAACACAACATCCATTTAGCGGAATCACCAATATTAGTATAGCTGGCCGCTACATCGCCTAATCCCGGACCAAGGTTATTTAGTGTCGCGGCGACTGCTGACCACGCCGTTACTTGATCCAACCCTGTTGCCATCAAGCCAATCATTAAGACAATATAAACCAGCAAATACGCAGAGAAGAACCCCCATACGGCCGACACGACTCTTTCTTGAACCGCCTTGCCGCCGACTTTAACGGGAATAACCGCATTAGGGTGTATCAGACGTTGTATCTCACGGATGCCTTGTTTGAGGATCAATAGAATACGAATAACCTTCATACCGCCGCCAGTCGAACTGGCACAGCCACCGACAAATGAGGTGACGATTAATAAGAAGGGTAAAAAGTGTGGCCAGCTAGAAAAGTCTGACGTGCCGAAGCCGGAGGTGGTCGCGATAGACACACTTTCGAACACCGCATAACGCAGTGATGTGTCCCAGTCATAAGTCGAGGTCATGGCCAGTACCAGCGTGGAAAGAATGACGGTGCTGGAAAGAATCAATAAAAAGAAACGTGCTTCAGGGTCTTTGAAATAGTGCCAAACGCTTTTGTGACGCCAAGCGTAAAAATGCAAAGCAAAGTTGAAGGCCGACACAATCATAAAGAAGGTGCAAATCATCTCGATGGCGACACTGTTGAAGTAGCCGATGCTGTCGTCGTGAGTCGAGAAGCCGCCAATGGCGACGGTCGAGAAGCTGTGACAAATGGCATCGAATAAGCTCATACCAGCAATCCAATAACCTAAGGCACAAACACCCGTTAGCGTCGCGTAGATGTACCAAAGCGCTTTGGCTGTTTCGGCAATACGTGGCGTTAGCTTGGTGTCTTTTACCGGTCCTGGTGTTTCGGCACGATAAAGCTGCATACCACCGATGCCTAACATTGGCATGATAGCAACAGCCAATACGATGATCCCCATGCCGCCTAACCAAGTGAGTAGTTGTCGATAAAACAGAATGGACTGCGGTAGATCGTCAATACCTACAAGGATAGTTGCCCCTGTTGTCGTGAGACCCGAGATGGATTCAAACAAAGCGTCAGTAAAGGACAGGTCTGGATTTTCTGCTAAGAAAAAAGGCACAGAACCAAATAATCCCAGCACCGTCCAGAACAATACTGTTACTAAGAAGCCGTCGCGAATTTTCAATTCTCCACGCTCGTTACGAACGGGAAACCATAAAAGAAAGCCGCCTAATAAGTTCACGCCAAACGCATAAAGAAACGCATTAAGTGCACCATCAGAATAAATCAGAGAAACGATAATGGGCGGGATCAGCGAGACACTGAATACCATTACCAATAATCCAATGACACGTAAAATGACACTAAAATGCATACTTACTTCCTAGAACCTGATTTTTCTTTTATCAGGCCATTGTTAAAAATTCTGGCGAAAACCGTGCTTGGCTTTTTACTGGTATTACTTTTTGTCTTATTTTTTTGCTCTAACAAGAGTCTCATTAAAAGAAACTTAAACCCACTTGAAAGAGCTGCTCTACCGCGGGAATTTGTTTTTTATTCGTCACAAAGATGATCACGTGATCTTCTGCTTGAATAACCAATTCGCTGGTGGCGATGATCATATCGTCTTGGCGAACAATGGCACCGATTGTTGCACCTTCAGGCAAGTTCAAATTAGCGATGCTTCGACCGACTACTTTTGAGGAACGATAATCTCCATGCGCCACCGCTTCCAATGCTTCTGCTGCGCCTTTTCGCATCGAGTGAACATTCACCACGTCACCGCGTCGAATATAGCTTAATAGCGAACTGATAGTGGTTTGTTGAGGCGAGATGGCAATGTCGATCATGCCTTCTTGCACGATATCGACATAAGCAGGATTGTTAATAATCGTCATAACAGTACGAACGCCCAATACTTTTGCCAGCATGGACGACATGATATTCGCTTCGTCATTGTTGGTCAGCGCACAGAAGACGTCGGTGGATTCGATGTTTTCTTCAAGCAGCAACTCTTGTCTAGATGCATCGCCATTTAGGACAATGGTGTTATCCAATGTCTCGGATAAATAGCGGCAGCGCTCAGGGTCTCGTTCGATGATTTTGACGCGATATTCTTTTTCGAGACTTTGTGCCAAGCGCTCACCTATGTTGCCACCGCCCGCAATAATAATGCGTCGATAAGGTACGTCCAACGGACGCAGTTCACTCATCACATCCAGTACGTCACGTTGAGCGGTCAGGAAAAAGACTTCGTCGTTGGCTCGAATATAGGTATTGCCATCAGGCGAAATGGATTTTCCATCACGATAAATTGCCGCGATACGTGTTTGAATGGATGGCATGTGCTCTTTCAAAAAACTGATGGGTTGGTCGATTAAAGCCCCCCCTTTTTCAGCCTTAACAACGACGAGCTGTACTCTGCCTTCGGCAAACTCCATAACTTGCAAAGCGCCGGGGTAACGAATCAATCTGCTAAGGTGTTTCGTCACCTCTTTTTCAGGGCTGATTCGAACGTCCATAGGTAAGGCTTGATCGCTAAATAGCTCTGGGTATTTGGCATAAGCGCTTGAGCGTATACGACCGATTTTAGTGGGCGTCTTAAATAAGGTATGAGCGACCTGACAAGCGACCATATTGGTTTCATCTTGGTTGCTCACCGCGATCAGCATGTCGGCATCATTGCAGCCGGCTTGCTCTAATACATCTGGGTGTGAGCCACTGCCTTCCACCGTTTGAATGTCGAGACGATCTTGCAATTCTCTAAGGCGGGCTAAATCTGTATCAATGACGGTAATATCGTTATCTTCACTTGCTAGGTTTTCTGCAAGTGTGGCGCCTACTTGGCCCGCACCTATAATGATGATTTTCATAGTCTGCCTTAGAGCGTTATTGGTTTTTGGCTCTTTGTTAAGTTTGTTTATTCAATTATCAAAGTGAGTCGTGATGTCTGATCAAGTGTGCATATTTTTGCTTTAATCACGTAGTGCAAGTTTACCCACATAAAGACAATTATTTAACTTGAACTTGAGAAATACTCGGAATTAATTTCGTTGGGTTTTTAATTAAGCTTCTTTATTAGTTTGAGCGTTATGAAACAGAGAAAACAGTCTATTGGGGTCGTATTAAACTAGAAAGTGAAACGTAAAAAAGCCCAGTCAACTGTGTTCCATGTGAAACAATTGACTGGGCTTTTATTGAAAGTTGCTTATGTATTATAGATTTATGTGGTTCAGTCTGTGCCTATATTTTTTGAAGCAGGCAATAATAGAACCCATCGTGACTTTCTAGGCTAGGAAATAACTGGCGGCCATGGCTGACAGGAATCCCCCACTCTAGTGCGAAGTCTGCTGCTAGCGTGTTTAATGGAACTTCTGCCGCGTCTTTTTGAGTTTCAAGAAAGCGCTGAATTTGCAGCTCATTTTCTTCTGGCATTAAAGAGCACGTTGCGTACAACATAAAACCGCCAGGTTTTAGTGTCGTCCAAACATGATCCAGAATGTCACGCTGAATACTAACCATCTCATCAATGTCTGCGGGTTTGCGATTAATTTTAATATCTGGGTTACGACGAATTACGCCGGTAGCAGAACAAGGTACATCCAACAGAATCTTGTCAAAATGTTCGCCATCCCACCAAGCATCCAATTCACCAGCATCGGCGCAAATTAGCTTAGCGGAATAGTTAAGGCGCTCAAGGTTTGATTCAATTTTTTCCATACGCCAAGGTTCAAGCTCCACCGCGGTCAGTTCGACGTCGTCGGCTTTTTCTAGCAGGTGTCCTGTTTTACCACCCGGTGCTGCGCACGCATCGAGTATTTTATCTCCGGCTTGTGGCGACAATATATATGCAGAAAGTTGTGCGGCTTCATCTTGAACGCTAACAAAACCGTCTTCGAAATTAGGTAACTCTGCAACACGAACTGCATTTCTTAGGTACAGCGCGGCGCTTGAGAACTCACCTTCTGTTGATTTTATCCCTTTTTCCATTAGCGTCGCTTTGTATGTTTCACGTGAAACGCGACTCTCATTCACTCGTATACACATTGGTGGGTGCGTGTTGCTTGCTTCTATAATTTCTTCAAGCTGATCTGGCCAATGTTTGTTAAGCCGCTTAACCAGCCATTTTGGATGGTTGTATTCAATGGATGGCATGGCTTCTAATAGTTCAACAATGTCATCGGCCTCACGTTGATAGCGGCGAAGGACTGCGTTCATTAGTTTGGTTGCCCAATCTTTATTAAGCAATCTACAGGCTTCAACCGATTCATTAACCGCCGCATGGTCTGGTGTGTTCATGTAGGTCAACTGATACAAACCCAAAAGCAGCGTTGCGTATAGATCTGTGTCCTTTTCTTCAAAAGGGTGTTCTAACAAATGCAATGCGATGCTGTTCAGTTTTGGATACTGACGGCAAACACCGAAACACAGCTCTTTTAATAGAGGGATGTGTTCGCTAGCAACATCCAATTGATGGCGAGCGAGTTGTGTGCTGAGCGACCCTTGCTGAAGCAAAATGTTGCTGATGACTTCAATCGCCACTTGGCGAGCACTGTGCTGAATAGAGGTTGTGTCGGATGACATAGTATTTTTTTGACTCATAATGGTTGCTCGATAAGACCAAGGCGTTGGCCAATTTCTAAGGCCGCTTTGTGTTTTCCATTGAGCGCATCTTTAACTTTCATGCGCTTGCCGCCGGCAAATTGAATGTCTGTGATCAGGATAGAGCCTTGCCCTGTGGCCACGATTACCCCTTCTTTACTGACAACTAAAATATCGCCAGGCGTGGAAGCTTCATCGCTGACGCTTGCAATGTGCGCGGCATGAATTTTCATCACGCCCGCAAGACTGTTTGTGTAAGCCACGGGCCAAGGCGATAAACCACGGATTTGACGCTCAATCAATTCTGCCGACGCAGACCAGTTTATGTTCGCTTCTTGCTTGGTGAGTTTTGCGGCGTAGCATGTCAGGCTGTCGTCCTGTACTTCTGGTACGAGTGTGTTTGCTTTCAGCATTTCCAGTGCTTCGATTAAGGTGTCGCCTCCAATCATCGCTAAGCGGTCATGTAAGGTTGCTGAGGTGTCTGCTGGTTTTATATCGCAAAATGCTTTTAGCAGCATGTCACCCGTGTCTAAACCAACGTCCATTTGCATGATGGTAATGCCTGTTTCGCCATCACCTGCTATTAAGGCTCGATGAATCGGTGCGGCACCGCGCCAGCGTGGTAACAATGAAGCATGTACATTTATGCAGCCCAGTTTGGGCGTATCTAATACGGTTTTTGGCAAGATGATACCGTAAGCGGCAACAATCATGAGGTCAGCGTTAAGCTCAGCCAGTTGTGCTTTGTCTTCATCTAGTTTGAAATTCAGCGGCTGAAACACAGGAATGTTATTCGTCAGCGCAAGTTGTTTGACTGGGCTTTGTACTAGCTTTTGACCACGACCTGCAGGACGGTCGGGTTGGGTATAAACGCCGACTATGTCATATTGATTGGCCGCTTGTTTTTCAAGAATGGCCTGTAAGCTGGCAGCAGCGAATTCAGGTGTGCCGGCAAAAACAATACGCAATGGAGATGTTGGCATAAAGGTTCCTTAACAAAAAATCAGGCCAAAGCCTGATTTTAAAAATACTTGTATCAATGATCTAGACGTTCAAAAGGTCTAGTCGTGTCTAAAGCCGGATTGCTTAGCCTTCTTTTAGGGCTAATTTATGGGCTTTTTCTAGTTTGCTTTTAATGCGATTGCGCTTCAACGGCGACAAATAATCCACCATCAATTTGCCATCAAGATGGTCCACTTCATGCTGTACACAAACGGCCATCAACTCATCCACTTCCATTTCAAAGGGATTGCCATGGCGATCAAGTGCTTTGACTCTGACTTTGGCTGCTCGATAAAGGTGTTCATAGAATCCAGGGACAGACAAACAGCCTTCTTGAAATTCGTTAGGCTCATCGTCCAATACGTCAAACTCTGGATTTATAAAAACGATTGGGGCGTTGCGTTCTTCGGAGAAGTCCATCACGACAAGGCGGTGATGGTAATCCACTTGCGTAGCGGCTAAGCCCAAACCATTTTCGTCATACATGGTGTCTAACATGTCGTCGATTTTAGTTTGCAGCGCGTCAGTGAACTGGGTAATTGGCTTCGCAATTTTGCGTAAGCGTTTATCTGGGTATTCAAGTACGGTTAATACAGTCATGATCTTTTCCACGATGTGTCTTTGTTCATGAGTGGAGACGCTCTCTCCTACTCTTTTCATTCTGTCTATTGTAACGCAACTCTGTCTATTGAGCAGTCTTCTCATGGCGGTTTTTTGGTCAATATGATTGAATGGCATCTATAGCCACAGTCTATTGAGGCTTAGTTTGGTATTTTAAGTAAAGCATTGGGCAAGGAAAGCTCAGTTTTAAATGAGACGATTACTGTCTCGTCATCCGGATAAGCAAGGAAGCGTTTTGTTATGGATACATCTTATGCTGCAGGTCTAACTCAAACCGATTGGTTATGCCTTAGTTTTTTATCGGGAATCGGACCTGCTCGACTATCTCGCCTTTATACCTACCTAACGCAATTCCAATCAGATACATCACAGGATCAAACGGAAAAAGTATCGTTGTTTGAAGCGGATAATAATCCCCCCGACATCATTTCGTACGATGTATTGCGAGCGCTAAAATGGCCTGAGGTAACAGCGCGTCAGGCAATGGATTACCTATCCACGGGCACATTAACGGAGCAGCAAATCATCAAGCGCGATCAATCCTTGGCGTGGTTGGCGGAACCGCATCATTTTTTAGTGCTGCAAGAAGATCTATGTTATCCCAGTGAATTGAAAGAGATTAGCGTGGCACCTGCTTTTTTGTATGTTGAAGGTGATCGAAACGCTTTGGCTTTGCCTAAAATCGGTATTGTTGGAGCACGAAAATGCACTCGCCATGGTCGGGATATAACCTTTCAGCTGGCCGAACAATTGGCATCTCGTGGTATTTGTGTGGTCAGTGGTGGTGCTATTGGCATTGACACTGCTGCACATCAAGGTGCTTTGCAGGGTAAAACAACACCAACCATAGGCGTCATGGGAACCGGTTTATTGCACCACTATCCAACTCAAAATACCGCATTGTTTGAACAGATTGTAGAACAAGGTGGTGCTTTGATTAGTGAATACCCACTAACGACAAGTCCGCGCCCTCACCTCTTTCCGCCACGAAATCGAATCATCAGTGGTTTGAGTATGGGTGTGCTGGTCGCTGAGGCATCAATTAAAAGTGGATCATTGATCAGTGCCAGTTATGCCGTGCAGCAAAACCGAGATGTGTTTGCTTTGCCTGGCCGTTTGTCAGATAAACAGTCGGAAGGTTGTCATCAGCTTCTTCGACAAGGCGCAACCTTGGTTCGTAATGTCGATGATATTCTTGAGGAGTGCTCTGCAACGTCATTGCTATTTGAAAATACCGCAATGGCAGAAGATAAAACGACAGAGCGAGTTGTCGGACCCAGAAAAACGCCACTTCACGGATCACTTCATCAAATACCTAAGACAGCATCCGAAGGCGCAAAAACGTTGGTGACGGTTTTGGAAAAAGAAGCAACGGCAATGGATTTTGATGCCTTAATACGCCTTACACAAATGAATGCCGGCAGGATGATGCAGGCGTTAATGGAACTGGAACTGTCTGGGTGTATTGAGAATCGTGAAGGGCTTTACGGGCGTTGCTGATTTTACTCTCTATAAAATCAAATGTAGCTAATAAGAAGAGACGCTAAGTAGGCGCCTCTTCTTCACTTTTAGGTTAGTCTGAACCACTAAATATATCGTGCTTTAGTTGCTTAATATCACGACGCTCTTTTTTATTTGGCTTATGGTCCGTCATGATTCGACCACCGAAGGATTTGTTTTCGAGCGCGCGTTTTTCGCGTTTCTTAATTGACTCGGCGGTTTCTTCATACAAGAGTTGTGCTTCTGGCGCGCCACGACGTTGTCCACTAATGGCTATGATTTTCAGCACCTTTTCATCCCAGCCAGCTCGTATACCAATCAAGGCGCCTATTTCCACATTGCGACTGGCTTTCCCCTTGCTGCCGTTATAGGACACCTTGCCACCGTCAATGGCTTCTTTGCAAAGTGAGCGAGTTTTATAAAAACGTGCGGCCCAAAGCCACTTATCTAAACGAACGGCTTGTGGTGCCGACTGCTTTTCTGGTTTACTCATAAGGAATACGTTGACCCTATTCTGTTGTTATATTTGAGGCTGTTATGCAGGACATTAGTAAACACCCAATTTTCCAAGCTCTTCAAAAAATAATACACGATGCCGCCGATGTGATCATGGACATTTATCAACGTGCCGATTTAGGTATTGAGCAAAAAATGGATGATAGTCCAGTGACGGCTGCTGATCTAGCTGCACACAAAGTGATTCTAGCAGGTTTGCAGGCGCTTACACCGGATATTCCAGTCTTGTCCGAAGAAGGCGTCGTTTCGTTCGAGGAGCGCTCTGGGTGGCCTATGTTATGGATTGTCGACCCATTGGATGGTACCAAAGAATTTATTAAGCGAAATGGCGAGTTCAGCATCAACATAGCCTTAGTCGAAAATGGCGTGCCTATTTTAGGTGTTGTTTACCTACCGACCACAAGCGAAGGGTATGTTGGTGTTACTGAATCGTGGAAAGACTTACCAGTTGGTGCGTTCAAATGGCAAGGCAATGAATTTGAAAGCATTAAACTTCGCGATCCGCGTGATCCGATTATTGTCATGACAAGCCGCAGCCATGGCCCCGCCCTACCTGCCGATCTAAAAGCGACGTTAAAGTTGGCTTATGAGCAAGTTAGAGAGTTACCTAAGGGCAGTTCAATAAAAGGCTGTCGAATTGCAGAAGGCATTGCGGATTTACATTTACGTCGTGGACCGACCAGCGAGTGGGATACGGCGGCCCAGCAAGCGATAATCGAAGCCGCTGGCGGTATGCTCGTTACGCCAACGGGACAACCGTTTCGCTACAATCAACGTAAAACATTACTTAACGGACACTTCTTTGTCTCTGGGCCTGAACTCGCCCCAAGCGTTATTGACTGGTATAAAAAACAAGACTAAGGCGATTGGCTTAGTCTTGTTACCCTTCTCTTTTCCTTTTCAGTACTCACTCATCTTTTGTGTCACGTGAAACAATTGAACCTATGCACTTAACTTTCCCTAGTATGTAAACCACTGTTTAGACGCTTAACAATGCGTTCTTGAGCGCGTTTTAAGAAATCATTTTGCAGTGGCTGAGTGAAGGACCTGGCAATGGCGACAGTGCCAACTAATGACACCACCGTTTCTTCCGCTAAGGCGTCGGCGTCTTGGCTACCGCGCTTTTTCAAAATTCCCGCAAGACGTTCGACTAAACTGTCGAAGCAAGCTTGATAGGCTTGGCGAACTTTTTCTTCTGTGTGTGCGGCGTCCGTCACTAAAAATTCCAATGGAGACGGGTGTTTTTTATCGCTTTTACTCCAGCTCAAATAACGCGAGACGAGCGCTTTTAAATGCGTTTCTTTGTTCTCGGTTTGCTTGTCATCGCGAGCCCAAAAAGCATGTGACGTAGCGAATTGCATCGCGGCTTCGTACAAACTGCTTTTCGCTGAAAAATGCGCGTAGAACGCCCCGTGAGTCATGTTGGCTTTTTTCATGATCTGTGTGAGCGTGACGCGATCAAAACCGTGCGAGCAGAACAACTTAGCCGCGGCTTGTAAGATGCGTTGGCGAGTCTGTTCTTTGTGCTTTGGTGTGTAAGGCATGTTTAGTCTCCTAAACGTAATCTTTGTCTGTCGATTAATACTCTTCGAACGACCCCTTTCTTTAATGACATTGTACAAGGGGGTTTTAATATTATCTTGATCATATATAGACTCACTCTAGCATGGGGACTTTCTTTCTGCAGAAACTTAAGAGGGTTTTCTCATGTCGCTTAAAGACCGAATTGTTATTACAGGAATGGGTTTGGTGTCGCCACTAGGTTTGGGCGTGGCATCGGTTTGGGATCGATTGATACGAGGTGAGTCCGGTATTCGATTATTACCAACCACACTGTCCGATGGTTTGAACACACACATTGCTGGACAAGTGCCAAGTCACACGGAGCAGGACAATGGTTTGAATGAATCGGACTATCTGTCACCAAAAAATCGTAAGCGTGTAGATCTGTTTACATTATTCGCTTTGGCGGCGGCCGAAGAAGCCCTAACCCAAGCGAACTGGCAACCAACAACAGAAGAAGATCAGCAAGCAACGGCGACCATCATCGCAACCGGTATCGGTGGATTACCAACCATCACCCATGCGCAATCGGTATTAACCAATCAAGGCGCGCGTCGATTATCGCCTTTCACTGTGCCAGCGTTTCTTGCCAACCTCGCGGCAGGGAATGTATCGATCAAATATGGTTTTAAAGGACCGATTGGTACACCGGTGACAGCGTGTGCTGCGGGCGTACAAGCGATTGGTGATGCGATGCGTCTGTTGCGTACGGGTGAGGCGAAAGTTGCCTTGGCTGGCGGTACAGAAGCTTGTATCGATCCATTGTCTCTGGCTGGGTTTGGTGCATTGAAAGCATTATCGACACGCAATGACGATCCGGCAAAAGCGTCTCGTCCGTTTGATAAAGACCGAGAAGGGTTTGTGATGGGCGAAGGTGCTGGCTTGGTTGTGCTAGAAACCCTCGAACATGCGTTAGAGAGAGGCGCAACGCCGTTAGTTGAAATCGTGGGTTATGGCACCAGCGCAGACGCGTATCATCTAACTTCTGGGCCAGAAAACGGCGAAGGCGCAGCGCGTGCGATGCAAACGGCATTGACTATGGCGGGCATTACGGCGGATAAAATTGGGTATGTGAATGCACATGCAACGTCTACACCTGTTGGTGATCGTGGTGAAATCAATGCACTACGACGTATTTTTGGTGAGAAAATTAGTGACGTCGCCATCTCTTCAACAAAATCTGCGACAGGTCATTTGCTCGGCGCCGCGGGTGGCGTTGAAGCCATTTTTAGTGCTCAAGCATTAAGAACGGGTACGTTGCCGCCGACCTTGAATCTACACGAACCTGAAGAAAGTATGGCGGACTTGGATCTTATCCCATTGGTTTCACGTGAAAAAAGCGTTGAGTATGTACTGTGTAATGGCTTTGGTTTTGGCGGTGTGAACGCGGCGCTGATTCTGAAACGTTATTAGGTTTTAGAGAAACTTTGGATAGAAATATAACAAAGCAAAGAATGAAAAAAGGCGGCTTACCGAGCTGTCTTTTTTTATGGCAGTCAATTTTATTTAGCCATCCATTTGTTTGGCAACCAAGTTACCCGCTCTGGAAGCATCATCACGATACTCAATACGAGTAGCCTCAATAGTACAAATCCGCTAAATTCACCTATTTAGCGCAGGCTCATAATAATAAAATATGTTTAGATGATAGATAATAAATGGGAGCAATAATGAGTCTAAAAAACTACTCACTGGGGCAAGTCGGTGATTATGAGATTAAACAACTAAAAGTCTTTAAAATCGTGGTGGATTGCGGTGGGTTTTCAGCGGCGGAGACGTCTCTTAATATTGGTCGATCGACGATTAGTTTGCATATTTCTAATTTAGAAGCGCGTCTTAACCTTGTTTTGTGTAAGCGTGGTCGAGGTGGTTTTTCTCTTACCGAGGAAGGCGTCATTATTTACAAAATGACCGAGAACTTACTCGAATCTCTCGATACGTTTCGAACGACGGTGAATAACTTAAACGCCAGCTTAACGGGTAAGCTTCGTCTTGCTCTCTCTGATAAAATCAGCCTTGATCCTCGTAGCCACTTTCCTGAGCTCATCCAGCGTTTTTCTAATGAGGCACCAGAAGTTCTCATTACGACTAACGTCTCTTCGATGTCCAATATCGAACGCATGATACTAAACGATGAAGCAGACATCGGCTTTATACCGTACCACCGTAAACTAGATGGTCTGAGTTATGTTCATTTATACCGTGATGACTGTTACCTCTATTGCGGTAAAGATCACCCATTGGCAAGCATGTCATCTAAAGACCAAGAAGCTCAAGCAGATCAATACCCTGCCACCCATGCTGGCTTGAAACCACACGAAGCCGTTAGTGAGCAAATTTCACACATGAACCTCACCGCTATTTCCTATTTTTATGACAGCCGATTAGCGTTGATTTTATCGGGTAAATTTATTGGTTTTCTGCCAGAGCATTATGCTCACTCTTATGCAGAGACAGGCGATATTGTTGCGGTGGCACCGAATGATCGTTCTTACACACTTGGCGTCGCCGTTATCTGTAAGAAAACGACGCAGCCCAATAAGCCTCGTGAGTTGTTTCTCAAAGTATTGCACCAAACCGTAGAAGAATTAATTGTGGCTCCGTATTAGCCGTAAAATCGAGTATAATTGTTTTTTAGTTTGTCTATAAAGACGCTTTTGATTTCATTATGAAGTCATTGCTTGTCTTAATTCCATGTATCAAGTGAGGGTAGAAAATTGGCTCAAAAGAGGGCTGTCGTACGTCAAAGTTTGCCTGATGTCATCGCGACTGATTTGCGTAATCGAATTTTGTCTGGTGACCTAGCAGAAGGTGATCTTATTCGACAAGAATTATTAGCTGAAGAATATGATGTGTCTCGAATGCCGGTTCGAGAGGCATTGAAACGGCTTGATTCAGAAGGGCTGGTTGTTTTTATCAACAATAGAGGCGCAACTGTTACAAAGCACTCATTGGCTGAAATCGCTGAATTTTTTGATGTTAGGATTCTCTTAGAAGTTGATCTGCTTAAAAAATCCATACCATTAATGGACGAGCACCACTTTGATCAGTGCAGTGAACTGCTCGATGAAATGGAAGCATCATACGCCGCTGGAAATGTGGCTGACTGGGGGCCATTAAATGCGCAATACCACGCCATGTTGTATGAAGCGGCTAATCAAAAGCTGACGATGCAGTTGCTTGAACGCGTCAGTATGCAGGCCAATCGGTATGTCAGCATGCATATTGATCAACTCAGAAAAGCAGATAACGCTGAACATGACCATCGCTCTTTATTCAATCTAGCTCGTTTGCGTGATGTTGATGGCGCTGCAAATCTATTGAGAGCCCACCTTGAGAATACCAAGCAACAAATACTAGAGTTGATTGCAGCAACACGCTCTAAATAATCCATTTTGTGTTAACTGAATACTGTTGCTAAGGAAAGGCAGCGCTATTCAGTCCCCTCTTTATTGTCTACTTTACTAGTGTGGTTTAAATAGCTTACGGCTTCTTTATGATGCGTATACGCATATTACTTGTACAATTTGTATTTTTGGATACAATATCCACATAAAGATTCACTTCAAACGAATACTAATGGAGCAAGAACAACATGACTTTCATGCCACATGGTAAACATTTAATCGCTGGACAATGGATCACTTCAGATCAAACGTTCCAATCTTCCCCTGCTACTGGTGAAGCGCATGCCTTTGCAAAAGGTTCTGTTACAAATGTCAACGACGCCGTTGAGGCTGCAGAGCTGGCTTTTCTTGAGTATGGTTATTCTTCGCGCGAAATACGAGCCAATTTTTTAAACGCCATTGCCGATGAAATAGACGCCCGTGGTAATGACATTACCGCCATTGGTTGCGCAGAAACGGGATTGCCTGAAGCCCGATTAATCGGCGAGCGCGGACGCACATGTGGTCAGTTACGCTTGTTTGCACAACATATTCTGCAAGGTGATTATTTAGATAAGCGTCACGATGCGGCTTTGCCAGAGCGTCAGCCTCTTCCTCGCGCCGATTTAAAACTTATACAGCGCCCTATTGGTCCTGTTGCCGTATTTGGTGCGTCAAACTTCCCATTGGCCTTTTCCACCGCCGGTGGCGATACCGCTGCCGCTTTGGCTGCCGGTTGTCCCGTTGTCGTAAAAGGACACAGTGCACACCCTGGAACCGGTGAAATTGTGGCCGAAGCCATTCATGCGGCCATCACAAAGTGTGGTATGCCGGCTGGTGTGTTTAGTTTAATACAAGGCGGCAATCGTGAAGTCGGTTCTGCGTTGGTACAGCACCCATTGATCAAAGCGGTCGGCTTTACGGGTTCTTTAGCGGGAGGCCGTGCCTTATTTGATTTGTGTGCCGCACGTCCTGAGCCAATTCCCTTCTTTGGCGAATTAGGGTCCGTTAATCCCATGTTCTTGTTTCCTAATGCCATCGCAAACCGTGGGAAAGCGTTGGGCAAAGGCTGGGCCGCTTCTTTGACGATGGGAGCCGGACAGTTTTGTACCAATCCTGGGATTGCCGTGTTGCTCGCTGGCCCTGAAGCAGATGAATTTGTATCTACTGTGAGTAATAATCTATCATCAGTACCCGCTCAAGTAATGCTAACGGATGGGATTGCGCAAGCGTATCGTGCTGGTCAAAAACGCATTGCGGCGGCGACAGGCGTACGTGAAATACTGACAACGTCTTGCGAGTTACGTGATGCAACACCGTATCTATACGCCACAACTGCGGCAGAATGGCTGGAGAATACGGAACTAGCCGAGGAAGTATTTGGTCCATTAGGGGTGGTTGTTTTGGCCGCGTCGATTGAGGAAATGTTGCAAGTTGCCAAAAGCTTAGAGGGTCAACTGACTTGCACTATCCATTTGGATGAGTCTGATATTGGTGCCGCAAAAAGCTTCCTTCCTGTACTGGAGCGTAAAGCGGGTCGTATCTTGGCGAACGCCTTCCCTACCGGCGTGGAAGTGTGTGACAGCATGGTTCATGGTGGTCCGTACCCAGCGTCTACCAACTTTGGCGCGACGTCAGTAGGAACCATGTCGATTCGTCGATTCTTGCGTCCAGTGTGTTATCAAGATATCCCCGCGGGATTATTACCAGAAGACCTTATTTAATATTACGGTTTATTAGACAATAAAAAGCCGCGCCAAGAGCGCGGTTTTTTTTGCCTGAACCATTAGGATTTACGCAATGTGAGGAGCTCTTCGTACAATGTTCGAGGAATCTCTATCGCATCACGCTTCATGTTGTTCTCGCGAGCCACATAACGTCGCTGAGATGGCAAACGTGCGCCTTGATCAAGAATGTCTGCAAACAATCGCTCTGCTCGCTCATCATTGGCAACGGCTTTGCCACCGCTCAATAAATTCGGATCGATCGCGATCAGTATTTCGCCATGATAAGGCGCTTCGGGTTTGCCTTCGGCAAATTCCATACTTTCTTTACTGGTCAGGTCGTCGATAAGTGGCCCTGCCAGTAACTCAATCATGATCGACAAAGCAGAGCCTTTATAACCACCAAACGTCAGCATGGCGCCATTCATCGCGGCTTCTGCGTCTGTGGTTGGTTTTCCATCTTTATCGATAGCAACGCCTTCTGGTAGCGCCTTCCCTGCTCTGCGATACAGTTCAACTTCGCCTCTGGCAAATTGGCTAGTGGCAAAATCAAAGGTAA
Organism: Marinomonas maritima; assembly: GCF_024435075.2. Classification (NCBI taxonomy): domain Bacteria; kingdom Pseudomonadati; phylum Pseudomonadota; class Gammaproteobacteria; order Oceanospirillales; family Oceanospirillaceae; genus Marinomonas; species Marinomonas maritima. The sequence goes on from NZ_JAMZEG020000005.1 coordinate 71,451, forward strand.
AGGGATGTTTGCCTCTGCGTGGCCAGCTGAACGCTAAAGGGTTGGTGCCTAACGTACCGCGAGTTCCACCAGCAGGTGCCACCCATGCATGGCTGGGAACCATGGCAATGGCGGCCAGTCCGGCTTCAGACAGTTTTTCGACTTCAGGCCAAAGTGCAGAAAAGTGATAGCAGTTATTAATAGCCAGCGCGGCAATGCCGTTTTTCTTTGCCTTTTCTATTAATTGTGGCAGTGCGGCCTGTAAGGCAAGTAAAGACATTCCCTTGTTGGCGTTGGCTCGAACCACCGAAGGGCCTGCGTCTGTGATGGTAGGTACTGCAGTGCCATCGATGCGTCCAGATTGGATACTTTCAACGCACATAAGTAGGCGATGAAGGCCGTGAGAGTGGCAATCATCTTGCTGACAGGCGTACATGATATCGGTGATGGAACGGGCGTGATCTTTATTAAAACCATTGTCCATGAGTATTGTTTCGCTTAGCTCGCGCATTTCAGCCAAACGTAGGGTGACGTTATCGCTCATACTTTCTCCATTATGTTTTATTATTCTTATAGAGGCTAGGCGCCCCAAGTATCACTCAGCTTATAACCTTCAGGCCACGGATCATCTGGGTCTAGCATATGCTGATGTGTGCCTGTAATCCATCCTCGTCCGCTGATTTGTGGAATCACGGCAGGGTGACCATTAACCTGAGTGGTTTCAATAATCTTGCCATTAAATTGCGAACCGATGATGGACGTTGCTGTTAGTTCTTGCCCTACTGCCATCAAGCCTTTGGCGTGCATTAGCGCCATTCTAGCGGAAACGGCCGTGCCTGTAGGGGAACGGTCGACTTTGCCGGGTTGTATTGCGACCGCCGATTTACTGCTAAACCCCTTATCTGTCGCTTCGAGCGGTCCACAAAAAGCACAAAAAGAAATGTGTTTCCAGTTCGGATTCGTTGGGTGAGTAAAGCCCAGTTGCTCGTTTGCGGCATTGGTGATTTTCACCCCCAGCTGAGCAATGGCTTTGGCTTCGCTTTCAACAATATCGAAACCTAATGATTGCGCGTCTACGATAACAAAACTGTCACCGCCGTAAGCGGTATCAACCATGATTGTACCTAATCCATCAACGTCCAAAGGCACATTGATCTTATCGACAAAGCTTGGCACGTTTTGCACAAAAATGCGCTGAGCTTTGCCGTCACGACATTCTGCGCGAACATACACGAGTCCACCGGGGGCTTCTAGAACGATGTCGGTGTAGGGTTCTTGCATTGGCAAGATACCACTGTCCAAGAGAACAGTGGACACACAAATAGAGTTGGAGCCCGACATAGGAGGCGTGTCTTCAGGTTCCATGATAATAAACGCGGCGTCAGCGTCAGGGTGTTTAGGCGGCACCAATAAATTTACATGACGAAACACACCACCGCGAGGCTCGTTCAACATGAAATTCCGTAAGGTTTTATCTTGCTCGATGAACGAGCGCTGCTCCCATAAGGTGTTTCCGGGTGGCGGTGTCACGCCACCAACAATCACATCACCGACTTCTCCTTCGGCATGGGCGGAAATAACATGGATCGTTTTACGGCTGCGCATTGGGCTGGATGTCCTCTAAAGTCTGATGAGTTATTGGAAGCGTGTTGCAGAGTAAGGTCGCATAGAAATATCGATTGGCCTTTCAGCCAGAAGATCGCTGACTAGCTCGGCCGTGCCGGCAGATTGAGTAAGACCTAAATGGCCGTGCCCAAAGGCATAAACGACACGTTTAGACTGAGTGGCGTAACCAATCACCGGCAAGCTGTCTGGCATGGATGGACGAAACCCCATCCATTGCACTCCTCCCGTAATGTTTAGATCGGGTAAGAAATGAGCGGCTTTATTGAGCAGAACATCGGCGCGTTTATAATTCGGTTTAAGAGACAGACCGCCGAGCTCTACGGCGCCACCGACTCGTATACCTTGCCCTGCTTTCGTCACAACAAAGCCGTGGTTACTAAAAGTGATGTGAGTTTTAAGATCAAACGCGCCAGCTGGCAATGTCGTGTTGTACCCTCGTTCGGTGTCGAGCGGTAAATTGTCACCCATTGATTGCGCTAATGTTTTTGACCATGCGCCTGCCGCGAGCACCACATAGCTTGCTTCATAATCTTCGTCATTGCTTTTTAAGAGGACGCTATTGTCTTTTAAATCAATCGCACTGATGGACGCAATGCGTATTTGACCACCTAATTTTTCGAAAGCGTCTGCTAAGTATTGTGTCCATTGGGCGGGATGGACGACGTTTTTCCATTCTGGAGTAAAAGCCGCATGGGTAAAACGGGGGTGAATACCGGGCTGGATGTTAGCGATGGCTTCAGGGCTTTCTAGAAACTCAAATACGACGCCGTGTTCTTTGCGAGTTTGCCAACCGGCAAGGCTTGCTTTGAATTCAGCGGCGCCTTCATACAGTTGTAACTGCCCTTCTCGTCGAATCAAGGATTCACCATTGACGGCGGTTATTTGGCGCTCTAAGGCGGCTTTTGATAACGCCATCAAACTGGCTTGTGCTGTGAGAGCGGCTTGATATTTGTCTTTCCAACTGGCTCGCCAGAACTGGAACATCCAAGGCAAGATTTTTAGCGCGTAAGCAGGACGAAGAGATAAAGGGCCAAGAGGGTCAAGGAGCCACTTCGGGGCTTTGCGCATAATACCCGGCGTAGCAAGCGGAATAACGTCCGCAAAAGCGAATGCCCCCGCGTTACCTGCGGACGTTTCAGCGGCGACGCCTTTACGGTCTAACACAAGCACCTGTCTGCCTTCCGACTGCAATTTAAGGGCGGTACTGATACCAATAATGCCAGCCCCGATCACAATAACATCCGGTTTTATTTTGTCGCTCATAGTAACTCCTTCCTCATAGTGACTCCTTGCTCGTGTTAGCTCCCTAGTACGATGCCTTTTCTGAGAGGATCGTTTGGGTTATTGATGAGAGTTGCTTCACGAGTGATAAAGGCCTGACCGGTAATAGACGGCACAATACTTCCTTTTGGAGCAGTTGGGCTGGTGGACACTTCATAGCTCAAAGTATAACTACTGCCAATGGTGCTTTCTTGATAAATTTCCTTACCAGGGGCAAGTCGATTATCGGCCGCAAGGCATGACAAGCGCGCTGAACAGCCCGTTCCGCAAGGTGATCTATCGTAGGCATCATCAGGGCATAGAACGAAATTACGCGTGTGTCCTTGCTTGGTAAGCGCAGGGCCATACAGCACAATATGATCGATAATACCGCCATTTCCCCCTTCAATACCTTGAGCGTAAATGGCTTCTCGAATGGCAATCCCTGCTTCTGTTAAACCACGAATATTGCTTGGTAGCACAGGTGTTGGGCTATCATCGACCATAAAGAACCAGTTACCGCCGTAAGCAATATCACCAGTCACTTTGCCAATACCTTCTACTTCTAGCGTGATGGCTTTTTTGAATCGGTAACTGTCGATGTTTTTTACGGTTATCGTATTTTTATCGCTCAGTGTGACTTCAACAATACCGACCGGTGTTTCTATTTTATGCGTGCCAATACCAATTTTGCCAATGTGAGCCAGTGTAGCAGCGACACCAATTGTGCCGTGCCCACACATACCAATGACCGCCGCCGCATCAAAATAGATAACACCAGCAACGCATTCAGGGTTCGTTGGTTCGGTCAATAAAGCGCCAACCATGGCCTCTTGCCCATAGGGTTCAAGCACCACAGAGCGATAGAAGTCTTTATATTCGGTTGCTAGACGTGCCGCCCGCTCCGTCAAAGGCCCTGATCCAAGATCAGGGCCTCCTTCTAGAATCACTCGGGTAGGTTCGCCTTCGGTATGGCTATCTACGATATGCATTCAGTAATCACTCCACCTTGTTTTACCCATTGAGCAAACCACGTTTTGAAAAGCTGGTATTGCTTTTCGCAGTATCTGCGTTGCTCTTCGTTTAGTTCATCTGTTTCATTAAAGTGTAGGCGATACTCTTCTTCACCATTCAATACCAATAGGTATTTAAAGAAGAGTACAAGCTCAGGGCCTTCATCAAAACTGGCAAGAACGGACATGGCTTCTTCTAGCTCTTGAGCTCGTACTCGTGCTTCTGCATTTCCAGTAGCGGCCATTTTTGAAAGATGCGTAAGCAACAGAACTTCTTTTGGTAATGCCGTCCCTATCCCTGTAATGGACCCTGTGGCGCCACAGTTTACGAACCCATGAAATACTCGAGTATCTACGCCAACCATCAACAATACTTCTTCATCGTTAGACGTAATGTTTTCAGCGGCATAGCGCATGGCTTCTTTACTGCCAAACTCTTTGAAGCCAATAAGGTTTTTGTGTTCTTTACGAAGTGCAAAGAAGACATCGGCTCGTGTTTCAAAACCGTATACAGGGCTGTTGTAGATGATGGCTGGAATAGACGGTGCCGCCGCAAGAATGGCTTTGAAATGATTAATTTGTGCAGAAATCACCGAGCCACGAGACAAAACACGTGGAATGACCATGAGGCCAGCGGCACCCACTTTCTCGGCATGGGCTGCGAGAGCGACAGCCGATTTTGTATTGATCGCACCAGTGCCGACCATCACAGGAACGCCCGCTTTCACAAGGCGGTCTACGCCTTCCATACGCTCTTCATCCGTCAACAACGGCCAATCGCCCATGGAGCCACAGTACACAACGGCAGACATGCCCGCCGCTATCATCTGCTGGCCTTTTTTTACTAAGGCATCGTAATCCGGTGTGCGGTCTGCTTTGCATGGGGTCATTAGTGCTGGTATTACGCCGTAAAAAATATCTTTGTTCATTCTGTAACCCTTTTGTTTTTATCAGTAGTTTTGTGTTTAATATTGTATGTTTAAACGAATAATAGACGTTGTCTTAAACTGCCATAGATTAGCGGACATTCATAAGAAATTTACGTGTGTGTTCTGACTGAGCGTCTTCAAAAATTTGTTGTGGTGGACCAATTTCTTCCATGATTCCCTCATGGAAATAAGCCACTCTATCGGAGACTTCTCGTGCAAAGCCCATTTCATGGGTAACGCAAATCATCGTCATACCCTCTTCAGCAAGAAGACGCATGGTGTCGAGAACCTCGCCTACTTTTTCAGGGTCCAGTGCCGACGTTGCTTCGTCAAATAACATGTATTCTGGTTCCATAGCGAGTGCGCGTGCTATGGCCAAGCGTTGTTGTTGACCACCAGACAGTGACACGGGGTAATTTTTTAATTTATCACCCAGTCCAACGTGTTTTAACTGCTTAGCGGCAAGCTCTAGAGCTTCCTCCTTAGACTTTCCTTTTACAATACGTGGCGCTAACGCCACATTTTCTAAGGTAGTTAAATGAGGAAAGCTGTTCCACTGCTGGAATACCATACCCAATTTTTGGCGCAATTTATTAATGTCAGTACTTTTAGCGTGTACATCGGTGCCATTGATATGAACCGTGCCTTGCTGAATGGCCTCAAGCCCATTAATGCAGTACAGCAAGGTCGATTTACCCGAGCCTGAAGAGCCAATAATGGACAACACTTCTCCCTTACTGACATCGAGGTTAATGCCTTTAAGAACATGAAGGTCGCCGAAGTGTTTATGTAGATCTCGTATTTGAATCATTTCGCCCACCTTTTTTCGAATCTAGAGGCATACAGTGAAATTGGATAAGAAAGCGCAAAGTAAAAAACGCCAGCGATAGACAAAATGAGCAAGGGTTCTTGTGTTCTCGTAATAAGAATTTGACTGGCTTTAAGTAACTCCACATAGCCCAACACAGAGACCAGCGCGCTGTCTTTCATCACCCCAAGCACAACACCGATCCAAGCAGGAAATACAGTACGGCCACCAATAGGCAGCACGACATGAAATAAATCTTGCCAGTAAGTGAGGCCAAGTGAGCGAGAAGCGCGACGCATAGACATTTCAACGGACTCTATTCCGCCTCTTGCCACGTTTGATACTAATGACGCGGTATAAAAAGTCAGAATGACAACACCAGAAAGGAATGGATTAAGATCCAAACCCACCATAGGGGCGAAATTGTAAAAAAGCACCAACTGTATAATCAGAGGAACAGAGCGAAAAACATCTAAAATAGGAGCAAGGATAATGCCACCGGCAAATCTGCTCTCATGGAGAATCCAGCCGAAAACACAGCCCATCACACTGCCGACGGTAATCGACAATATGGAAATCCAGAGCGTTTTAAGTGCCGCCTCGCCTAAAAACCAAAGATCATTTGGATTAAAACCGGTAAAGAAGCTTATAGGTTCTTGCATAATATAAAGCCTCGTTAATATCGAAATAGACGCATCGCTAGCAAGCGAGAAGCACCTAGAACTATTTTGACAATGACATAGTAAATAACCGCCGCGACGGCAAAGTACTCAAATACGCGAAAGGTTTTACTGGCAAAAAATTGAGTTTCTCCACTGAGTTCTTTAAAGCCGATCAGCATCCCTAGAGAAGACATCAGTACCGCCCAGACCATTTGATTGGTAATGGGGTAATAAACAATCCGTAAAACTTGAGGAATGACAATGCGAGTGTAAGCCTGCCAGCTATTCATGCCTAAGCAGCGAGCCGAGTTGATTTGCATCACGGGAATGGCTTGGAAACCGCCGCGAAAATTTTCAGCAAGGTAGCCTGCGCAATTAAAACTGAGCCCCGTTAAAATAATAACAAAGGGCGATAAGTTGATGCCAAAAGCACCTAAACCAAAACCAAAAAAGAACAGCTGGAACAGTGCGGGTGTGTTACGTGCGATTTCAATCCAGGTTACGGCAAACCACTTTAGTGGACCTGTCATATTCATGCGCATTAATGCCAAACAAAGGCCGATAACAACACCCAAAAACATCGCCAAAGAGGCTATTTCAAGGGTGACGAGACCTGCTTGGATCAGGTCGGGAAGGCTTTTTAAAACAGGCCGCCAATGGAAATTATAATCAAACATTCTGGTATCTCCTGAGGCTTCCCTTCTCATAAAAAGAAGGGAAGTGATGGGTCATCATTTATGTATTAATACATGACGCCTGGGATACGCAGATCAGGAGCATCACCTCCAACATATTTGCCCCAAAGCTCTTGGTAGCGACCTGAGCGAACTTGATGAGTAACAAACAGATTCAAGTAATTTAACCAAGTGACATCCTGACGTTTGCCAACAATAGACGTGTAATCCGCTACCCAAGGCATGCGCGGACCTGCTTCTAAATTCGCGTATTGCTGAGTGATGGGTTTGATAGCAGTATTTGTTGTGAGACCAATGTCAGCCTTGCCTTGCGCCACAGCGAGAAAGACTTCGTTTTCAGACTGGTAGCTCTGGTACAAGTTTTCTTCGCCCCATTTCGCTGCGATTTTTAACCACTCTTGTTCTGGTAGAGTACCTAGCGCAGCGGCGACGCGTTTGCCACGAATGTCATCAATGGACGTGATGTTACTTTTTGAGTTCACGACTCCCTGAGAATAATAAATGGCATAAGGAATACTGAAACCGACCGTTCGTGCACGGGCTAAACTGTCAGAGGTGCCACCAAATACAACATCGGCGCGACCTGTCGCGATAACTGGCAAGCGTTCAGACCATGTGAGAGGCATGATTTGCACATCCACTTCTAGCGACTTAGCTAGGTCATTACAGTAATCCACATCGAATCCTGCTGGTTCGTTATTGGCATCGCGATAGCCAATCGGTGGGAAATCAAGCACCACACCACAACGTAGGGTTCCTCTGTCTGCCACATCATCTAGCGTGTCTGCTGTGACCGAGACGGAATTCAGGGCGGCGATAGACAAAAGAGCCGTTATTATTTTCTTCATTTTAATATTCCTTTCTATAAGCAGTTTATTTTTGTTTTTACGGGATATTGGATACAAAATACATTTTACACCTGAAAGCGTCAAGAGAGACTTAAAAATTAAACAAAGAAAATCGTACAAAAAGAGGGGGATCTAGATCATGCGAAGTAAGTTTTTATTTTATAAATACATGATTTTAATAAGAATATTGAATGGAATAGAAGGGGTCAAAAATTTAAAAAGCCACTGTGTTACCACAGTGGCTTAGGACAAAGTTTATTCTTGCCAGCGGAAGGTGTTGCTCATTTCAAAAGCGGCTTAAACAAGTTCTTTAAAGCAGCGCTTGAAGATATCCATGCCTTCATCAATGATGCGCATCTCGATGGTCAATGCGGGCAAGAAGCGGATAACGTTGCCGCGAATACCACAAGACAACAGCACAAGGCCATTTTCGGCGGCTTTTGCGGACAGCTTCTTCGCCAATTCTGGGTAAGGTTTGCTGACATCACCATCGTGTACAAACTCCATGGCAATCATAGCGCCAGCGTTACGCACGTCGCCGATGATCTGTGGGTATTCCGCTTGCATTTCAGTGAGGTGTTTTACGAAGTGATCACCTACTTCTACTGCGCGCTCGCACAGTTTCTCTTCTTCTATCACATCAAACACCGCAAGACCCGCTGCACAACCGACAGGTGAACCGCCGTAAGTACCGCCAAGGCCACCAGGAATCGGCGCGTCCATGATGTCGGCTTTGCCCACAACCGCTGCGATAGGGAAACCGCCCGCGATACCTTTTGCCGCGGTCATAAGGTCCGCTTCGATGCCCGCTTGTTCGTGGCAAAACATGGTGCCGGTACGAGCAAAACCGGATTGGATTTCATCCATGATCAACAAAATACCGTGATCATCACACAAGGTGCGCAGTTTCTGTAGGAAGCTCGCAGACGCTTGGTAGAAACCGCCCTCGCCTTGTACTGGTTCGATGATAATAGCCGCCACGCGAGAAGGCTCAATGTCGCAGGTAAAGCGCAGGTTTAAGTCCTCTAGCGCTTGTTCTTCCGAAATACCCAAGTAATCATTTGGATAAGGAACATGGAAAATATCGCTTGGGAATGGACCAAAGCCAATTTTGTACGGGTTCACTTTGCCGGTTAAGCCCATGGTCATGTTCGTACGACCGTGGAAACCACCGTTGAACGCGATAATGCCAGGACGACCCGTGTACGCGCGCGCAATCTTCACGCAGTTTTCAACCGCTTCCGCACCGGTTGTCACGAAGATGGATTTTTTCGGCGTGTTACCTGGCGCCGCCGCGTTTAGTTTTTCCGCTAACGCAACCGCAGATTCGTATGGGCTGACCATCACACATGTGTGAGTGAAGCGTTCTACTTGCGCCAAAACGGCCGCTTTTACTTTCGGGTGATTGTGACCTGTGTTCACCACGGCAATGCCGGCACCAAAATCAATATGACGTTTGCCTTCCACGTCCCAGATTTCGGCGTTTAAAGCACGATTAACGTACACTGGCGCCATGTTGCCTTGACCACGTGCGATAGCACTTTCTTTGCGTTTTTGTAGATCAGCGTTGTTCATTTTTCTTCACCTTATCAATAGATGGCTCAGCATGATATTTGCCATGTAGAGTCTGAGTTATGTCGTCAGTTATTTTGCAGTGGGTTACGCTAATCCACCCATGCACATGTATTTGATCTCAACGTATTCATCGATGCCGTACTGAGAACCTTCGCGGCCACTTCCAGACTCTTTCACACCACCAAATGGCGCGACTTCACTGGAAATAATGCCTTCGTTAATGCCCACCATGCCGTATTCCAAAGCTTCAGAAACACGCCAGATACGCGCAATATTTTGGGAATAGAAGTAAGACGCCAAGCCAAATGGAGTATTGTTCGCCATGGCAACGGCTTCTTCTTCGGTTTTGAATTTAAACAAGGGCGCAACAGGACCAAAAATCTCGTTAGAGAAAATGTCCATGTCTTCGGTCACGCCCGTTAAAATGGTTGGCTCGAAGAAACGCTCGCCCGCTGCTGACTTGTTTCCGCCGATGAGCGCTTTCGCGCCTTTGGCAACGGCATCGCCCACCAATTGTTCGACTTTGCTGATGGCCGCGTTATTAATGAGTGGCCCAATGGAAACGCCGTCAGAAAATCCATCGCCGGTTTTGAATGTTGCCACACGCTTCGCTAATTTTTCAGCGAACGCATCGTACACGCCCTCTTGAATCAACAGGCGATTTGCACACACACAGGTTTGGCCAGCGTTACGGTATTTCGACGCGATCGCGCCTTCAACAGCGGCGTCTAGGTCGGCATCGTCAAACACGATGAAAGGCGCGTTGCCGCCTAACTCCATCGAGGTACGCTTCACGGTTTGCGCACATTGCGACAGCAATAATTTGCCGACTGGTGTTGACCCAGTGAACGACAATTTACGCACCGTTGGGTTGCCTGTCAGTACGCCGCCAATGGCTTTGGCGTCTTTACCGACAACGACGTTTAACACACCGGCCGGAATTCCCGCTTGATGCGCCAGTTCCGCTAGTGCAAGCGCGCACAACGGTGTTTCGTCAGACGGTTTGATGATAATCGCACAACCCGCCGCCAGCGCTGGGCCGGCTTTACGAGTGATCATCGCGATTGGAAAGTTCCATGGCGTAATAGCCGCGACCACACCAATGGGTTGTTTTATCGTTAATATACGTTTGTCTTTCGCAAACGTGGGAATGACATCGCCATTTAAACGACGCGCTTCGTCGGCAAACCAATCAATAAAGGACGCGCCATAAGCGACTTCCCCTTTGGCTTCAGCAAGCGGCTTGCCTTGCTCTAATGTCATTAAGGTCGCTAAGTCGTCTTGGTTATCGAGAATAAGTTGGTTCCAACGACGTAATAAAGTAGCGCGTTCTTTTGCTGTTCGGCCTTGCCATTCTTTTTGGGCTTTTTCAGCGGCTTCAACCGCCAGCGTTGTTTCTTCCGCACCTAAGTCTGCGACGTCTATAATGTGTTCACCGTTTGCAGGGTTGGTAATCGAAAACGTCTTACCCGACTTAGCACCGACCCACTCACCTCCAATATAAGAATGGCTTTTTAATAGAGTAGGCTGAGATAGTATTGCTTTCATATAAGACTCCAAGCTTGGCGACGTAGGTTGATGAATAAGTGAACCGTTAGACTAACAACCGCACTGTTAATAGCAATCCATAGTAGGCAATAGTCGACGTTTGAAAAATGAGACGCTATCAATTCAATGTTTGATGTTGTTCAAACATTGTTTGAGGGAAAATCTGTTTTGGCGTACAGACAACGTATAAAAAAGCGTTGCGCATTTCATGTGTCTTCGAAGGGGAGGCTTAGGGAGGGGGTGAATTTGATGGTTAACCAGCTAAAAGCGATCCGTTGAAAACGGCGGAAAGATTACGCGAAACACAAGTTACCTATAAAATAGAAAGGGCTAACGTGATGGGGTTCATTCAGGAGAACAGTTTTGCCTTATTTAGAGCAGTTTATGCAGCAGTGGAAAGCGTATTTGTTGAACGAGTTTACCGCTCACGGGCTTGGTTATCTGGAAACAGAGGACGGTGATTTTTTTGATATCAAAGCTAATTCCTTGGCCTATTTTTGTTGGCTACGGACGACTTCTAGAGCGGATAATGGTTTGGATGAATCAAGAGACGCTATCGCTTGGAAGATGCTAGAGAGGCAGTTAAGAGAACTCGCGAAAAAAGCCGAAAAAGGCACCTTTTATCTTGTCTCTAAGCTGCATCTCGAAGAAAGCCAAATTCAGATTAGTCTCAATTTCAGCTACGACGATGAACAGCATATTGTTTATGTAAGTTGATATGTATTTCGGACTAGGTTCTGCATTCCATGAAAGATAAAAGTCAAAGCCATTTTGATCAAACGGCTTTTTCATTATCTAAGCGATAGTCTTTAATCAAACATTCTAAAGGAATATGCAGGCCTTTATTTAAGCTGCGAATCATGGTTAGGCTTAGTCGTCTTTTCTTGTTTAGCACTTCACTGACGCGACTACGCTGACCTAAAAACTCCATTAAGTCGGTATCTTTTAATCCCATTTGCTCCATACGGAACTTGATCGCTTCTATCGGGTCTGGTGGGTCGATAGTGTGATGTTTTTCTTCATAGGCTTCCGCAAGCGCCGCTAATATTTCGATTTCATCGCCTTCTGGCGTATTAGGTTTAGCGCCACGAAGGCTTCGCATGCGTGACACTGCTGTATCAAAATCATCATCGTTTTTAATAGGCTTAATATTCATTTTTCTACCTCTACTAAAGTGAATCTACATCCACTTTGTCGTATTGCTTGTGAGTGCCAACGAAAAGAACATAACAATGAGCGTTTTCATAAGTGACTTCGACAACTAAGCGATATTTATTGCCATGGATATTGAAAACAACCTTATTGTTTTTCACTATGCTCACGCTTCGATAGAGCTCTTTAATATCATGCGGTGTTTTCTATTCCGCTCGCTTGGCTTCGTCATGCCATGCTTTCAAGGGCTGCTCAGAATCTTGGTATTTCTTTTGTTCCCAAAATTCTCTTAATGTTCTTTTAGTGAATATTCTCATGTGACTGACCTTCCATGTAAGTCAATTTCCCATTATGGGAAATATTTTTTGCATTACAACTATTTTTTCCCAAAACGGGAAAAGCCGACTACAAGTCGGCTTTTTATCGAATGAATTATAAAAGGTGTCCAAAAACGCTATTTGGCCTTTTTCGCTTTCTTATTCGGTAAGTCGGTAATGGTTCCAGCTCCTAACTCCGCTGCTAAGCCAACCGTTTCATGAAGACTTGGATGAGCATGAATCGTTAAGGCGATGTCTTCCAGTGTGGCACCGAATTCAATCGCTAAAGTCAGCTCCCCAAGTAATTCCCCTGCATGAGAGCCAACGATACCAGCGCCTAAGACGCGTTCTGTTGCTTCGTCGTAGATGAGTTTGGTTTTGCCCTGAGTCACGCCAGACGCGATCGCTCGGCCGCTGGCGCTCCAAGGGAAAACAGCGGTTTTGACGGTAATATTTTGTTTCTTCGCTTCGGTTTCCGTCAAACCAACCCAAGCCACTTCTGGGAAGGTATAAGCAATGGAAGGGATCGCCAGTGGTTGGAAGTCCACCTTGTGGCCCGCAATCACTTCGGCCGCTGCGTGGCCTTGGTGAGACGCTTTGTGCGCTAGCATCGGGCCATGTGTTACATCACCAATGGCGTAAATATTGGATACAGATGTTTGGCACTTGCCATTAGTCAATACAAAGCCGCGTTCGTCTAGCTTTACTCCGACGTCAGAAATACCCGCGGTTTTGCCATTCGGAGAGCGACCAACGGCGACGAGTACGGCGTCTACCGCTAGATTGCGTTCGCCGTCTTTGTCTTGCAAGGTGACATTCAAGGCTTCAGGCGTGGCTTCTATGTTGGTGACTTGGGTCTTGGTTAAAAACGTCATGCGATCTTTGTTTACTTGCTCGAACACGCGAACGAGATCTTTGTCGGCGCCGGTCATGATTTGCTCACCAAGCTCCGCGACGGTGATTTTCGCGCCGAGTGATTGGTAAACCGTTGCCATTTCTAAGCCAATAATACCGCCGCCAAGCACCAATAGATGCTCAGGAATGCGCTCAAGCTGCAGTGCGCTGGTGGAATCTAAAATTCTTGAGTCTTCATAAGGCACAAAAGGCAGTTTAATAGCACGAGAACCGACGGCAATAATGGCATTTTTAAATGCGACTTTTTCCTCTGAACCGTCTTTGGTAACAATAATGGAGCTGGTGGAGTCAAACTTACCTTCGCCATGAAGTACGGTAACTTTTCTGCCTTTGGCCATCATGGTTAGACCGCCGGTTAATGTGTCTACGGTGGATTGTCTGTGTTGTCGAATGTCGTCTAGATTGATGGTTGGTTTAGCAAATTGCACGCCGTGAGACGGTTCGTCGGCCATGAGGATTTTTCCAGCGACGTGCAAAAGTGCTTTAGAGGGAATGCAGCCGACATTGAGACAAACGCCGCCCAAGGTGTCATGGCGCTCTATCATGGCAACGGTTAACCCTAAATCTGCAGCACGAAAGGCGGCCGCATAACCGCCAGGACCGCTGCCTAAAACCACAAGATCGTATGTCATTATTTACTCCGTTCGTTGTTTTTTCGAGGAAAGATAAAAGCTATCTATCACTAGGTAGGTTAAATATAACTTGTGAATTTACGTTGGGTCAATAAAATACCTATCACCAGATAGACAAATCTTGCGATGAGACACCTTAATGACTGTTGAGAAAAATGACACAAAGAACAAAATACAGGACGCCGCTGAACGTTTAATTATTCAAGGTGGCTATGGCGCGTTTAGTTTTCGTGATATTGCCGAAGAAGTCGGTATTAAGAGTGCAAGTGTTCACTACCATTACCCGACCAAAGGCGATCTTGCTTCGGCGGTCATGACCCGTTATATCAATGAGTTTTCAGTGCAGCTACCCAATCCGAATGATGAGCGTCTCGACCCTAACGTGATGTTGGAGGGGTTCATTAATGGCTTTAAAGCCAAAATTGTTGACCACCAGGATATGAGTCTCTGCACTATGCTGACGGCGGATAAACACATCTTGCCAGACGAAGTTAGCGCTGCCCTTGCGACATTTTATAATGTCAAAATAGAATGGTTAACCTTGCTTTTTATGCGCTTGGCATCTTTGCCGGAAGCGCAGGCGAAAACACAAACGATTCAGTTTCTCGCCACACTCCACGGTGCTTCTGTTTTGGTGCAAGCAACCGGTAATGCGGAATTTTTTGAAAGTGCCGTGTCTTATTGGAGAATGGCATACGTTAAATAAAAGACGCTATATAAAATAACGGCTTCCTTGGGTAACATGATTCTCCAATAGAAAAATTCACTTATAAATGAACGAAACGACCAACATGACTACATCAGATAAAAACCTGCATAACCCTAAGTTTACATGGCGTTTTCTTGCCCCACGGTTTTGGCCCACTTGGCTGGTAGTACTGTTTGCGCTTGTCTTGGCTTATGTGCCCTTTCGTATACGTGACAAGTTAGCGACGAAAGTCGTTCCTTTGATTATGAAGAAAAAAAGCGGAGCGTTAAAACGCGCTCGCTTAAATATTCAGCACTGTTTTCCAGAAAAGTCGTTAGAAGAGCGAGAAACTATTTTACGTAGGAGTTTAGAAACCGCTGCCCAATTTTGTTTTGCTTACGGTGAGCTGTTGGTTCGTAGCGATAAGTATAAAAAAAGCCGCAATGAGATCATTGGCGGTGAGAATCTGTTTCCTTTGTTGGATCGAGGCGAAAATGTCATTACCTTGGTGCCGCATTGCTGGTCCATTGATTACACGGGTTCAATGTTAGCCTCGCTTGGCTACACCGTGACAACCATAATGAAACCTCAAAAAAATCCATTAACCGATTGGTTATTGCACACCCAACGTATGCAGTACGGACGTGGTGTTGTTTACCCTAGAAGTGCAGGCATTAAACCCTTTCTTCAATCGGTTAAAAAAGGGTATGTAGGTTATTACCTGCCAGATGAAGATCTAGGAGCTCAGCATTCGGTTTTTGTGCCCTTTTTCGGCGCTGAAAAAGCCACCATGAAAGGCTTGGGCAAGCTAACCAAATTAACAAAAGCCAATATCGTGCCTATGTTTCAAGCCTATAACGCAAAAACAGGGAAGTATGAACTGCATATTTCCCCAGCGCTTGAGAACTTTCCTACGGGTGATGACACTCAAGATGCCATTGTGATGAACAAGGCATTAGAAGCCATGATTGAAACACACACAGAGCAGTACATGTGGATTTTGAGTTTGCTGCGCAGCCGACCTGATGGCACTACGCTCTATTAGTTATAAAGCGTTAAGTGCATGATTTCTTTTAGTATTCGATTTAATGGAGCCAGATATGTCTGAGCGCTCAACCTCCCCTCATGATATAGACATTCATGCGGTTAAAAATTATCTACTCTCTCTTCAAGATGCGATCTGCTCATCTTTAGAAACAGTTGAACCTTCTATACGATTTAAAGAAGACGCGTGGGACAGACCAAACGGCGGCGGTGGCCGAACACGCGTCATCGCGGGTGGCGATGTCATTGAAAAAGGCGGTGTGAATTTTTCGCATGTGATGGGCGATAACCTTCCGCCTTCCGCAACAGCGGATCGTCCTGAACTTGCAGGTGGTCGATTTGAAGCCATGGGCGTGTCGTTGGTGATTCATCCAAACAACCCAATGGCTCCCACCTCTCATGCCAATGTGCGTTTATTTATTGTTTATAAAGACGGAATGGCACCTGTTTGGTGGTTTGGCGGTGGCTTTGATCTGACGCCTTATTACGGCTTTGATGAAGATTGTGTTCATTGGCACCAAACGGCACACGATGCCGTTGAGTCCTTTGGTGAAGGCTATTATTCTCGGTTTAAAACATGGTGTGACGAGTATTTCTATCTAAAACACCGCGGCGAACCTCGTGGTATTGGTGGTTTGTTCTTTGACGATTTTAACGAAGGTAGCTTCGAACAGTGTTTTAGTATGATGAAAGCCGTGGGTGACGCTTACGTAACGGCCTATTTACCTATATTAGAGCGTCGTAAAAACCTGCCTTTTAGCGAGCAGCAGCGTGACTTTCAACTGCATCGTCGTGGACGTTATGTTGAATTTAATTTGGTGTTCGACAGAGGTACGCATTTTGGTTTGCAAAGCGGTCTAGGTCGTACGGAATCCATCTTGATGTCATTACCGCCGGAAGTACGTTGGACGTATGAGTATCAAATTGAACCTGGCAGCGAAGAAGCCAAGTTAACCGACTATTATCTAACATCGAAAGATTGGCTTGCTGGAATTGAATGATACTCAGCTTAAGCCAATCGCGTTTTACAGAATAAATAAGAGGATACATTTTGGATCAATATGTTGTGGTTGGTAATCCGATTGCTCACAGTAAATCGCCTAGTATACATAAGTATTTTGCCGAGCAAACACAGCAAGAACTTACCTATTCGACGCTCTTAGGCGACGATGTTCAATTTGAGCGCCAAGTAAGAGACTTTTTTGCCAACAGCGGCAAAGGCATGAATATTACGTTGCCGTTTAAAGAACGTGCTTATGCCATGTGTGACGTATTAAGCAAGCGAGCAGAACAAGCTGGCGCAGTGAATACCTTGCTTATGAGTGAAAATGGCGACATTTTCGGCGACAATACCGACGGTTTCGGCATGGTTCGGGACATAACGCATAATCATGGGCGAGTATTAACCGGCAAGCGTGTGTTGATTTTAGGCGCTGGTGGAGCGGTGCGTGGTGTGCTTGAACCTCTTTTATCTGAGAAACCAGAATCTGTCACCATTGCCAATCGTACTGTCGAAAAAGCGCAGGCGTTGGCTGAGCATTTTGATTGTTTAGCTTCGACATTTGAAGGGTTAGAAGGTGAGTTTGACATTATAATCAATGGTACATCGGCGAGTTTGTCCGGCAATCTACCGCCATTAAAAGACGAATTAGCGGGCTCGAAAACATGGTGTTATGACATGATGTACGGCAAAGAACGTACGGTATTTCTACAATGGGCCGATGACCATGGCGGCAAAGGAGCAGACGGTCTTGGTATGTTAGTGGGTCAAGCCGCAGAAGCGTTTTATCTATGGCGTCAGGTTCGTCCTGACACCGCCAGCCTAGTTGCCTTGATGCGCAAACAAATGGAAGCCAGCTGATCAGTAAAATAAGCGAACGAAAGGACACCGTATGAAAGCGCAATGGTTCAATTCTGTTGATCAAATAGGCGAAGCCAAGTGGCAGGCGGCTATTGGAGAAACGCGTTATCCCTTTGCGCAATTTGCCTTTCATAAAGCCTTAGAGCAAAGCAAAAGTATCGGTGATGGCACAGGCTGGTATCCAGAATATTTACTGGTGATGGACGATGATGACGCCCCGCTTGCCATTGCACCCACCTATTTAAAAACCCATTCTCAAGGTGAATTTGTCTTTGATTGGTCGTGGGCAGACGCTTACCAGCGTTACGGCATGGATTATTTTCCTAAACGCATTTGGGCGATTCCCTTCTCCCCGGTCACGGGTTTAAGAATTTTTTCTCGCCTCGATCCAAAAGGCGATGACGTTCAGTTTTCCCATCTGTACCCTGCGCTTGCGCAGTTGATGACACAAGCAAACCAAGATCGAGGTTTTTCAAGCTGGCATCTGTTATTCACCAAGCCTGACCACGCGGCCTTGTTCGCGCCAAACAAAGACCTACTGCATCGTATTTCCTGTCAGTTTCATTGGTTTAATCGTGACTATCAGGACATGGAGCATTACTTTTCTTACTTCTCCAGCCGCAAGCGCAAAGCCGCGCGTAAAGAGAGAGAGAAAGTCGCCAAGCAAGGCGTGACACTCACGCGTACGCTAGGCAATAAACTCACTTCGGCCGAGATCGACTTCTTCTACTTGTGCTATCAATCGACATACGCCAAACGCGGCCAACAAGGGTATTTAACGCGTGAATTTTTTGGCGAATTAGCCGATACCATGGGCGATAAAATTGTTTTGGTACAAGCTTACCGAGATGAGGAGGTGATCGCGGCTTCGTGGTGTTTCTTCGACAATCACTCATTATATGGCCGTTATTGGGGTTGTATGGAAGAAGTTGATTGTTTGCACTTTGAAGCGTGCTATTACCAAGGTATCGAATTTTGTCTTGAAAAAGGGTTACAGCATTTCGACCCAGGCACTCAAGGAGAGCACAAAATCGCCCGCGGCTTTGAGCCCGTTTTTAGTCATAGTATTCATTACATAGCCCACGAGGGTTTTCGTGATGCCATTGGTAACTTCTGTGAGGAAGAAGCGGAATCAGTGCGTAGATATCATCAAGATACCCACGCCTTGTTGCCGTTTAAAGAAAATTAACTTATCCATGTTCCATTCAAGCGCTTTGTATTTATTAGCTTTTTTCCGCTCTGCTGAGCGGGTAACTTTTTGCTAGCGCCCAAAAAGTAACCAAAAATTCGCTTTAGACATTAAATGCCTGATTTTTTGTGTAGGCACATAATTGTTCCCTTACGCTCGTTGTTACGTAAGGTATTGATGGATTCTTTATGTGTTTTAGAATCTAGCTTTACTATGTCTCGTGAGGATATCATGGTCGTTCAATCAGGATTGAATCGAATATTTTTCGCTGAGGGTAAAGTGCTCCAAGTGATGACACCAAAGGCCTAAGTCTCTTCCCCTTTTAAAAGGGAAAGACGGAAGATGGGGTTTTGTCTTTTGTTTTGTATTGGTGGGACGGAACTTAAAGGAAGCAGGCCTCTTTAGAACCACCAGAAATAATATCCTACAGTTAGTACTACTATTAGAGTTGCGAACACTGCATAGACCACAACTACTCGTTTCTCCAAATAGGTCATTCCCTTAGCGTGTCGATCATGATTATTTATATCTAATCTAAGCTGATCTATGAACGCAAACGCTTTTCCTACTATATTCATAAATCTTTGAGTTACTTGGTAAAAATGAAGCTCTTTCAGTGTAATGTTCTTTATACCGCTTAACTTCAGGTATTTCAGAAACCATGATGATTTCGAATGAGCTTCGGTCTACCCCTTTTCCAACCAAGGAGCTAGTAGATTGAAGATGAAATAAGAGAGAGTCTTTATCCTTAAGGCAACCTGGTGTAATTGCAAACCGTTTATCATTCAGCCTTGCTGATTTATCGCTGTATATAATCGATTGCAGTCGCTCTCCCTCTCCCTCGTCATTCTTATAGCCAACAATGTATATAGCATTACTTGGTACTGTTCTCATCTCTCCGTTAATAGTTTGATATTGAGCACTGTAAGTCTCTAACGTAACAATGTTGTTATTGTGTAAACTATCAATAATCGGATTCCAACCTTTCTTCCTCTTTTTAGTAATGTACTTCCCCTACTAGTTGCTAGCACAATTCTTTGTGGCCATTTTTTGCTATTTCCTAGGACCTTATTTATATCAACACCGTATCCGTTACAGCCATAGCCAGATATGGGCTGATAATTACGCTGAACAATTTCAAAAATTGTTCTGCTTAACTCGGCGCTGTATTTCAGTGATATAGCACTGCCAAGGACGACACCAGCTCTTCCATTGCTAAGCGTAGTTCTGGTGGGCCAATGACTTCTAGTTCGGCGCCAAAGCGCAACAGTTCAGCGCAGCCGTGTACTGATTCGCCTACTGGCAATTTAGCTCGATGCCAGCCGGAATCGTCCATTGGCTCAATCGTCGCTTGATTCACCGCATAAGAAGAGCACGCAAACTGCATGATCTTAACGCCCAACGCGGTTAAACGTACTTCGGCAATAATCGGAAATTGAATCGCTTCCATACGACGTAAACTATCCTGCCAAAACGCCGCTAAATTGAAGTCTTTGGGGCGTTCAAAATTCTCATCCAGTAACGTCAGGGATTCAATACGGGATACGCGATAGGTCCGAATGTCATTATCTACCTGCGCGAGCAAATACCACTGTCCACCTTTTAAAACGATGCCCAGAGGTTGGGTCTGACGCTTTACTTCGGCTTTCCAACTTTGATATTGTATGACAACACATTGCTGTTCTAATACCGCTGTCATCAGTGTTGGCAAGTAGGTGACTTGTTCATCGTCAGCAAACCAATTCGGCGCATCCAGCAAAAATCGGCTCTGTAAGCGGTCGGACTCGTAGCGCATGTCTTCCGGCAAGGCGGCTTTCAATTTCAATTGTGCATCGGCAAGGGTAGCTTGTAATCCCATCTTTTGAGCTGGGCCTGATAAACCAGTCAGAAATAACGTTTCAGCTTCCTTCGCGGAAAGTCCATTTAAGCGGGTCCGGTAATTGTGTAACAGCCGATAGCCACCTTGTACGCCTTGCTCACTGTAAACGGGCACGCCAATTTCACTAAGCGCATCGATGTCTCGATAAACTGTGCGGATCGACGTCTCACAGGCGTCAGCTAATGCACGCGCGGTGACCTTTTCATGGGTCTGTAACATCATCAGGAGTTTCAGTATTCGGCTGGCTCGCATGGGGTTCTCCTTTCGTTGCACTAAGTCGCCGTGCTATGTCATCTGCCAACTAACAGCGCTAAGCGAATTTTATTTTGTCAGTATAAAGGAAATACCTGACATCAGGTGGCAGGTTTAATCGCTAACATAACTCATGTAGCAAGCACTATTTCTCCAATTTTTTTTGAGGTAACTGACATGAATAATATCCACGACAACACAGCTCGAAACAATGGCTCCATCACCCTATATCATGCCCCACAAACCAGAGGCACTGGCGTTTTGGTTTTGCTAGAAGAATTAGGTGTACCCTATGAGATGAAAGTGCTGAATTTTAAAGCAGGAGAAAACCAGCAACCGGAATTTTTAGCGATAAACCCTTTGGGTAAATTTCCAACCCTTGTTCATAATGACACTATTGTCACGGAACAAGTCGCTTGTTACCTATATTTGGCCGATCTGTTCCCTGAAAAAGGCCTCGCTCCAGCCCTTAATGATCCTAAACGTGGTGCCTATTTGCGCTGGATAGCCTACCAAGGCAGCAGCTTTGAACCCGCTATGATCGACAAAGCCTTTAATCGCTCTCCCGTTGAGGCTTCTCAACTGTCTTATGGCAGTTTTGATAAAATGCTAAAAACTGTGTTCGACCAAATAGCCAAAGGCCCTTATTTATTGGGGGAGCAGCTTTACGCGGTAGATATTCTTTGGGGAATGAGTTTGAAATGGTGTCGTACGTTTGGGCTAATCACGACGAACCCTGTGGTCGACGCTTATATTGAACGCATTACCTCACGTCCAGCGTTTGTTAAAGCGGAACAGCAAGACCAAGCGTTGTTGCTTGACCACTCGTAGTCAATCGCCTTTTATAAGGCATAGCATTTAGCAACCTTCTCCCTCTTAGCTGAGGGAGAAGGTCTTATTTAGCGTGGGTCACCTTCTCTTATCTTCAAGGGAAGGGTCGAGAAGGGTTAAAATCACACGTCTTTATGTGGGCCAAACAATTCGTAGTGAATACGATCTGCTTCTACACCAAGCGTTAACAGCTGTTGCTTAACAAACATCATGAAACCAACCGGTCCGCACAAGTAGAATTCGCCATTCGAAATCGGCAATCCTTCTTTGATAACGTCTAGCTGCATGTTGCCTTGATAAACGCCCTCTTCTGTTTTGTCTGTTTGCTCATACCAAGTGTGTACGTTTAACGCCAAAGACCCTTTTAGACCGTTTACATGGCTTTTAAAGGAATGCTGATCTTGGTTTGCACAAGCATGCAAGTAATGGACTGGCTGCGCGTAGCTTTGTTTGGCGAATGTGTTCAGCATGGCTTGCATTGGTGTTAAGCCAACACCACCAGAAATAAGTACGACAGGCGTTTGCTTGTCTTTAAAGAAGAAGTCACCTGCAGGTGGCATGGCTTCGATTTCGTCTCCTACGTTTAGGTGATCGTGTAGATAATTGGACATAACGCCGGCCATGTCGTCGCTGCCTTCGCGTTTTACACTGATGCGATACGTCTGGTTATTTGGCGCGGTTGATAGCGAATATTGACGTATCTCATCGTATTCACTGCCTTTTGGATGTAACTTAATGCCCAAGTATTGGCCTGGAAGATAGTCGATGACTGGACCACCGTCGGTTGGTTCAAAAACAAAGCTGGTCACCAGATCAGATTCAGGTGTTTTTGATGCGACACGAAAGCGGCGAAAATCGGTCCAACCACCGGCTTGAGCGGCACGTTCTTTATAAAGATCGCCTTCTATTTTGATAAAAATATCGGCCAATTGACCATAAGCGGCAACCCACGCTTCTTCGACGTCTTTGGTAAACGCCTCTGGCGCAAGTTCGCGCAATGTTTCGATCAAATGATGGCCGACAATATCGTATTGATCTGGTTGAATATTAAAGCTGGTGTGTTTATGAGCGATACGCATGACGGCGCTGGTGAGCACTTCTAGATTGTCGATGTGTGTTGCGTAAGCGGCAATGGCGTTGAATAAGGCCGCAGGTTGACCGCCAGTCTTTTGGTGCGTCATATTAAATACGTGTTTTAGCTCAGGGTTGTGCGAAAACATGCGTTTGTAAAAGTGCTCAGTAATAGCTGGTCCTGCGGAAGCAAGCAGCGGGATAGTGCTTTTAACTGTGTCTATGTGTTGTTGAGATAACATTTTTGTTTCCTTTTAAACGATGAATAGTAATTTCTTATCTATAGTAGTGCTAAGAACATGCCAACTAATAATATACCTATAAATCATTGGCTTACGTTATTTAGGTTTGATAGTGAGTCAATAAGACTCACAAATAAAGAAGTCTATATGATATGTTAGAGTCTAAATGACACGGTTAGTCTTTCTTCTTATGAGTGATGATCATGAATCAGGTTTCCAATAACGCCCTCCTTAGCTTTGCTTTAGATCTTGCCAGTGCTGTGACGCAACCCAATCGTTTTGAACAATTAGTCTACGCGGTACGCGCTACGATCAATTGCGATGCGGTTGTATTGCTGATCCATAACAATGCGGTGTTGACGCCGATTGCTCAGCGAGGCTTGTCAGAAGACCTAATGGGTCGACGCTTTACGATTGCGGAGCATCCGAGGTTAAAAGCGATTTGTGGTGGGCATTACCCTGTTCGCTTTGCGGCCGATTCCCCTCTTCCAGATCCATACGATGGCATGGTGCTGGGCCATGATGAGCAGTTACGAGTGCATTCTTGTATGGGGGTGCCCTTGTATCTGGAAGGAAAATTGATTGGTGCTGTGACGCTAGACAGTATCTTGCCGGGTGTTTTTGATGACATAGATGCTCGTGCTTTAGAAATCATTGGCACCATGGCCGCGATGACCTTAAACACCGCCATTTTGATGGAGCAATTAGAAAATAAGTCACAACATGCCCAGCATGTTTTAAAAGTGATGAGCGAACAAACTCTCGAAATGATTGGGCAAAGTAAGGTCATACAAGAACTTAAACAGTCTATCGATTTGGTTGCACCGTCAGATTTTGCCATTCTGATCGAAGGGGAAACCGGTGTTGGTAAAGAGCTGGTGGCGCGTGCACTGCACGAACATTCCTCTCGATTTGATGCGCCTATGGTGTATGTCAACTGCGCGGCGATTCCTCAGCATCTTATCGAAAGTGAGCTATTTGGACATGTAAAAGGCGCGTTTACCGGCGCCGATCGCGATCGCCAAGGCAAATTCTTATTGGCCGATGGTGGTACGTTGTTTTTGGATGAAGTCGGTGAGCTGCCACTAGAAGTGCAAGGGTCATTACTCAGAGCGATTCAAAATCAAGAAATTCAAGCGGTCGGGAAAGATCAAATTCGCAAAGTGGATGTGCGCATCATTGCGGCCACTAATCGACATCTGGAAACGGAAGTTGCGGAGCATCGTTTTCGTGCTGACTTATTTCATCGACTCAGTGTGTTCCCTATAAAAGTGCCGGCGTTACGAGATCGCCAAGGCGATGTTCCTTTACTCGCGGGTTTTTTTGCTGAGCGCTTTCGTCGTAAATTAGGTTTGCAGCAACTGACATTATCGCCATCAGCAATCCACCTGTTAGAAGCCTACCATTGGCCTGGTAACATCCGAGAGCTAGAGCATGTGATTTCGCGCGCGGCCCTATTTGCAAAAGCAGAGAACGCAAAAGACGAAAGCCCTACAAGTATCACCGTTATCTCACCTGAGCATTTAACAGGGTTACAAATTGAAAAGGGTTCTAAAGAAGAGATACAAAGCGTGATAGAACATACGCCGAAAGACGCTATAATATCCAATGAACCAATCGATTTACGTGAAAAAACAGAGACTTACCAGCGCAACATGATTCGACAAGCATTAGAGGTAACAGAGGGAAACTGGACCAAAGCCGCCCAGCATTTATCCATGGATCGAGCGAACCTAGCAAGATTAGCAAAACGGCTGGGTATTCGTGTTACCAAAGAAGTTCGAAGTTAAACCCCCTCCCAACCTCCCTCTTAGCAGGGGGAGGAGCTAGTGCTTGTCTTGCTCCCTCCCCTTATCTTCAAGTGGAGGGGGAGGGGTTTTAAAAGATGTTAAGCATTATGCCGAGCAGCACTGACTTGTCGAATGCGTTCAGCAGGAAACTCAAGCTTCGGAAGTAGGTACGCTTTTACGTCTTCTGGGTAACCCAGTTCGTCCAGCGCGGCGGCCATACAATTTAGCCACATGGCTTTTTCTTTTTCAGTGATGATTAGATGTGCATGGGCCTGAGGTAGGCTAATGGGCCCATACTTTTGTGTAAATAACTTTTCGCCACCCATCCAACCGGATAAGAAAGACACCAGTTTGTCGATGGTCAGTTCAAGGTTATTTGGATGCATGTCAAATAACGGTCTGAATTCTGCTGTGTTTTCCATGATGCGGTAAAATGTTTCTACCAGCGTTTGCAAGCCAGTGAGACCACCTACTTTTTGTAAGGTGCCATCTCTTTCACCGTAAACAGGTAGGTTAGAATCGGTCATTTTATTCTACGTCTTGTTTGGAGGTGTTTGGCTGATTTTGCTCTTTTTTAGCCGCTTTTTCACGATCCATTTTGATTGAGTTACGATAGCCGCCTAGTGCGGCCAAAGCGCCGATGATAAAACTCATGTACAACGGAATTTCAAACAACATAGTGATACTAATAAAAACACAACCGACGGCCAAACCTTCAATAAAGGGTTTAAGTTGCTTGGGCATAAGTTTTCTCCGGAAGATGAAAAATAAGCGCAAGTTTAGCAAATTTATACGACGATGCGAGCCAGATTGTGGAAAAAAGCATGAGTTATCCCATATTTGAGAAATATAGAATCAACTGTCTTTTATTTTCTTGCTATGTGGACAAGTGATTGAAATACGAAATTAATGGTCATGTATGGTCTCCTTGTGGTTGAAAAACGCACAAAAACATTAAGGTCTGACGCTAAATGTGAATAACTGCTATGATTTTCCACAGATCACGGCAAGTAACAATGATTGGTTTGGTTGAGTTTTATCCACAAAATATGAAATATCCACAAGTGAGACTCGTGTGTCGAAGTTATCCCTAAATTCTATCGTTTGCGCACATCGTGCAAATGCCCCACTGAATCGCAAGATTTGGCATATGGCATGGCCACCGATGATTTCAAATATCACAACACCCCTACTTGGTTTGGTTGATACGGCGGTCGTTGGACACTTGGGAACGGCAACACATCTTGGCGCTGTTGCGATTGGAGCAAGTGTTTTCAGCTTCTTATTTTGGGCGTTTGGTTTTTTGCGGATGGGCTCGACGGGGTTGACGGCTCAAGCTCTGGGCCAAGGCGATGATAGACGGGTTCGTGAGCTGTTGTTACAGTCGATTTTAATGGGCATTTTCATCGGTTTAATGTTGATACTGTTTCGTGCCCCTTTGATCGATCTTTTTATTCATTTGATGGCGCCCAGTGCGGATGTTGAACCTTGGGCACGCATTTATTGTGAAGCACGAATTTTCAGTGCGCCAGCGGTATTAGCAGGCTATGCCTTAATGGGTTGGTTTTTTGGCGTACAGTATTCCAAGGGCGCGCTGTGGATGTTGCTGGTGATCAACGTCGCTAACATGGCGCTCGATTATTTTGCCGTTTACGGTTTAGGAATGGCCAGTGACGGCGTAGCGTGGGCGACGGTTTTTGCGCATTACATCGGTGTGATAGTTGCGGGCATTTTAGCGTGGCATAAGCTGAAAGGTTTCTCGGGTCATGTACCCATGCGAGCGTTGGCGCAGTGGCGTGAATATGTAGCGCTGGTGCAAGTAAATCGTTATTTGTTTGTGCGCACTATTCTCTTGTTGCTGGTGATGTTGTTTTTTACCGCTCAGGGCGCGCGCCAAGGCGATTCCATTCTTGCCGCCAATGCCGTTTTACTGACTTTTTTGATGATCATCTCGAATGCGTTAGATGGCTTTGCGTTTTCTGTGGAAGCCTTGTGTGGTGAATATTATGGCCGTAAAGACAAGGCCAACTTTAAGAAAGTGATTCAGCTTTCAACCTATTGGGCTTTGTTGGCGGCTTTGATTTTGATGTTCATTTTCTGGATTTTTGGTAATCAAATCATTGGCTTATTGACGAGTGTTCAAAGCGTCCGTGACGACGCCGCACTGTACCTACCTTGGCTGATTTTCTTTCCACTGTTGGGTATTTGGTCGTTTATGTTGGATGGCATCTTCATCGGTACAACCAGCGTAAAACAAATGCAAAATACCATGATTATCTGTGTTCTCGGTGTTTTCTTTCCTGTTTGGTACTTCTCTCAACATCTTGGTAATGAAGGCCTAGGCAATCATGGTTTATGGCTTAGCCTTGCTGTGTTGTTCATTGCTAGAGCGATCACGCTATATTGGTGTTATTTACAAAATATGAAGAAAGGCGTGTGGTTTAAAAACCAGTAATCCTATCAACGCGGATTTTGGTGCTCGTTTCTTCGTAGCGAGCGCTGTATCCGTGTTTCTTCTTGGCGCATTTTAAGTAAGTTATCTTCCACAAATACCAAGTGTGTGTGAGCGGCGGCTCTCGCCTCTTCTGCTTTACCTTCCATGATGGCTTGATAAAGGTGAGTGTGCTGCTCCATAACACGCTGCCGTGCGGCTTTTTTCTCGAATAAATTCTTTAAATTACTCGAAATACTTTTTGCTAACATAGCGTGCAGACTGCGTAGCGTGTGTAACAAGACCACATTATGAGCCGCTTCGGCAATGATCATGTGAAACTCTACGTCGAGCTTGGCCTCCAGCGCGAAAGCTTGGTTTTGGTTGGCTTCTACCAGCTGAGTAAAGCACTGTGTGAGTTTGTCTTTATCGGTGTTGGTGCTTCGCAATGCGGCGTAATAAGCGGCAAGGCTTTCCAATGCGTCACGAAACTCTAATTGGTCGTATAAGAACTCGTCGTGGGCGCAGAGTAAATCTTGCAGCGGATCGGCAAAAGAACTACCAAGTTGTTCTGAAACATAGGTTCCGCCGCCATGACGACTGAATAATACGCCGCGAGCGATCAGCTTTTGAATGGCTTCTCGTAATGACGGACGTGACACGTCAAATCGTGCGGCCAGTTCACGCTCTGCTGGGAGTTTTTGCCCTGCCGTGAAACTGCCTTCTACGATCATGCTTTCGAGTTCTTTCATGATGATGTCGGAGATTTTGGGTTGTTTAACACGACCAAAGTGATTGGATTCCATGATTTTCCCTAAAATTAGTTTCTTTAAAGACTTCTGTGCATAACTTAAAAAGTGGTAAAACCAATTGATATTGTCGCTAAAATACACGAAATGGTGTCTAAACTAGTAGTTGACAAAGTTTCTCAAGCTTCTTAATGTTCCTTGTATTCAGAAGGTAAATTGGTCTTACCAATTTGTCTAGCATTTATTCTTTGATAATAAAAAATAGGCTACTCGCCGTGGAATGTCTGATGAACTCTGCCTCAACTGCTAATGACTCGCTTGCTTATAAAGCAGCGCAATACCGTGATCTATACCTTGCCCTGAAAGACGCTAAAGACGGCGCGATTGATGAGACTCGATTAATCCAAGACCCACTTCGAACGTTAGCGTACGGGACGGATGCGAGTTTTTATCGATTGATTCCACAACTTGTAGTGCGCGTGGACAACGAAGACGACGTGCAGTTGGTGTTGAAAGAAGCCAGAAAACGCCATTTACCTGTGACGTTCCGTGCCGCGGGGACTAGCTTGTCGGGGCAAGCAGTAACAGATTCCATCTTGATGCAATTATCGGATCAGTGGAAAGGCCATAAAATTCATCAACATGGCCATAGTGTTTCCCTTCAGCCCGGTATTATCGGTGCTCGAGCTAATCAATTGCTCGCGCCGTTTCAACGAAAGATCGGACCAGATCCCGCGTCCATCAATGCCTGTATGATTGGTGGCATCGCAGCGAACAATGCCAGCGGCATGTGTTGTGGAACCGCACAAAACAGTTATCACACAATTCAAAGTGCGCGTTTAATTTTCGCTGATGGTTCTTTATTGGATACCGCTGACGACGCCAGCCGTTTGGCGTTTGCTAATAGCCACGCTGATTTATTAGATACATTAACGCGCTTATCAGAGAGCGTGAAAGCCAATATCGAATTGGCCCATAAAATCAGACACAAATATCGATTAAAAAATACTACAGGATACAGTTTAAACAGCTTGATCGACTTCGACGATCCGTTCGATATTCTGCTGCATTTGATGATTGGCTCAGAAGGCACTTTGGGTTTTATCAGCGAAGTGACCTATGAAACGGTATTGGATCATCCCATCAAAGCCGCCGCGATGATCTTCTTCGATAACATGGAAGTCACTTGTCATGCAGTAACCGCTTTAAAAAGCGCGCCAGTGTCGGCGGTGGAATTAATTGACCGTGCAGGTTTGAAAGCCGTGGAAGACAAGCCTGGCATGCCTGAGATGTTAAAAACGCTTGGACCCAATGCCGCGGGATTATTGATTGATGTTCGTGCCTCCGACACGAAAGAATTAGACGCTAACCTTGTGGCTGTTTCTGAAGCATTAAACGGGTTAGAGACGATTAACGAGATTAAATTTACCCAAGACAAAACCATTTACGACTCTTATTGGAAAATCCGAAAAGGCCTGTTTCCTGCGGTTGGCGCGGTGCGCCCTGTTGGTACCACGGTGATCATTGAAGACGTGGCTTTCCCTGTTGAACAGCTTGCAGAAGGTGTATTGGAGCTTCAAGGTATTTTTCAGAAGCACGGTTATTCTGAAGCCATTCTGTTCGGTCATGCGCTAGAAGGTAATTTACACTTTGTGTTTACTCAAGGCTTTGAAGACCCAGCGGAAGTCACTCGTTACGAAAAGCTGATGAATGAAGTGGCGCATTTAGTCGCCGTTAAATACCAAGGTTCCTTGAAAGCAGAACACGGCACAGGCCGAAATATGGCGCCGTTTGTTGAGCTGGAATGGGGTAAAGAAGCCTACGATATTATGTGGGAAATCAAACGTGCCTTTGACCCACAAACATTATTGAATCCAGACGTCATCCTTTCTCACAATGCAAATTTGCATGTGCAGAATTTAAAGCCAATGCCAAAGGCAAACGACAAGGTTGATACTTGTATCGAATGCGGTTTTTGTGAACCTATTTGTCCTTCTAAATCGCTTACATTAAGCCCTCGCCAACGAATTGTTATTTGGCGTGAAATTCAAGGTTTACGTGCTTCAGGAAAAGACCCTGAACGCCTGTCGGTATTGCAAAAAGACTATGATTATCAATCGATTGACACTTGTGCAGCCTGTGGTTTGTGTTCAACACAATGCCCTGTTGGCATCAACACGGGTGATTTAACGAGAGAGCTACGACACGACAGAAACCCAGACAGTAAAGTCGGCTATTGGGTCGCGGATCATTTTGAAGGTGTCACCAAAACCGCTAAGCTTGGGCTGACTGTTGCTAATGGCGCGCGTCATATTCTTGGAGATTCAGGAATGAACTTGGCGACGTCTATGATGAATACGGTGACTGGCGGATTGGTTCCTAAATGGCACAACCAAATGCCGAAACCAGCGGGCTTGATTCCTGTGATTCAATGCAATGATTTGGAATCGACAGATACTTTAAAAGAAGTGGTTTACTTCCCTAGTTGTGCAACGCGAGTGATGGGTGTTGGCCCACATTCAAGCGACAAACGGACGGTTATGGACGTGATGTTTTCTGTACTTAAAAAAGCAGGCTATAAAATAATTGTACCTGAAGGTGTTGAAAGCCAATGTTGCGGCATGGCATTCCAGTCCAAAGGTCAATTCGATGCGGCAAAGCAAAAAGCCAATGATCTCAATAGTTTATTGTTAGCCGCGAGCGACAATGGCCGCATACCTATTGTTTGTGACGTGAGCCCTTGCTTGCTACGCATGAAGGAAAGCCTTGATCCTCGCTTAGAATTACACGAACAAGTGGGCTTTCTATCAACGCATGTGATGCCCAATCTAAGGATGAAAGAAAAACTCGGCAAAATAGCGCTTCATGTTACTTGCAGCACAACCCGCATGGGACTTGCCGACAGCTTCGTGCAGCTGGCACATCAACTTGCCGACGAAGTCGTGATTCCGCCAGACATTAGCTGCTGTGGCTTTGCGGGCGACAAAGGCTTCTCGACACCCGAACTTAACGCCAGCGCTTTAAAGACCTTAGCCAAAGCGGTAGAAGGCTGTGAAGTGGGTTACTCAAACAGCCGCACCTGCGAGATTGGTTTATCAGAACACAGTGGCATCGAATATCATTCCATCGTTTATCTGGTTGATCAATTGTCGCACCCTTTAGTTTCTTAGGCTCGCTTATTAATAGGACGTTTTGCTTGCGTCACTGACGTCGTCAGCGCAAAACGTCCTATTGAACTGCTTGTATAATTGGTGAATTCGTAACAAAGAAAGTTTTCCCTGTTCCCCACACGCCATTGAGGTTTACAACATAGACATTATCTTTTGTGTCGCGCCCTTTTAAATATTGAGTAAAACGCTCCGCGAGTTCTTTTCGATTATTCCCTGCCGCGCAACCGGCAAAGGCTTCAGTTTTGGTATCGCTCATAGGGCATTCCTTTGTTAAATCAACCTAATAATAGTCTATGTCACAAAATCAAAGTTTCATGCCAGTCACAAGATCAATCCTGCGCGGATGTTTGCGCTTTAGCGTCGGGGCGCGGGTTGATCTGGTGATAGCGACACTGCGGACTAAAGCATAAACGTTGAATACAAGCCAAATCCACAAACGATGAGTAGCGCCCAGCCGACGAATTGAAAGAAGACGGGTGTTTCGGCTTTTTGAATGCGGTTGTGGAGCTTTTGCCCAAACACATGGCCCAGTAAGGCGCATGGTAATAACCAAAGCTGATGAATAAGTTGTAGGTCGATGCCAGCGATGAGGAAAGACACCATTTTGATCATCACGAGAATGAACCAGAGCACAAACAGAGTATCGCGAAGTTGGTGACGCGGTACTTTGGTGGCGAAGACGGAGACGATGAGCGGAGCGCCAATTAAGGAGGTGCCGCTGACGTAGCCGCCGAGCATAAGGAAGATGGTGTCGAGGAATTTGTTGTTGGTATAAAACGGTTTATTGAGGATATAAGACACGGCGAATACGGAGACGATGACAAAAATCACGCCGGTGACGATGTTGCCCGGTAAGGTCAATAAACCAAATACGCCAATCAGTTTGGGCACAATCATGATGCCGAGGGCTTTTTTTAAGTAACCCCATGCAATGTTGCCCTGCTCTTCTTTCGGCGCTTTACCTTGCTCTGCGGCGAGGATGGCTTGCTGTTTGGTCTTTTTCGCTCCTTGCCAAGCAATCCAGCTCGAAAATACGAGCAAATGCACGGAAATGATCGGTAAGAATAATAACGGGTCGTTTTTCACTAGTAATAGGAAGGGCAAAGCAAGCACGGCACCGCCAAATCCTAAGCCACTGCGAACAAAGCCGCTCCAAATAAAAATGGCGCCAATTAAGGCATATTGCCACCAGATTAAGTTTTCCATGCTTGTCCTTTGGGAATATCAGAGAAAGAGAGTTGACGCTTTGGTTAGTGTAACTAAGTTTTCATTTATAGACTAAGGGCTTGGGTGAAACCAAGTTTGTTGTTTAAGAAATTGAGTTAACTCATCTCTCAATAACTTGGCTCTGGCTGACAAGCTACGTCGATAAGGCCAGACGAAAAAAATCTCTCTATTTTGACCACGCCATTCTGGTAATACTCGAATCAACTCACCTTTTTCAAGTGCGTCATACACCATGCTCATGGGCATTAATGCAACCCCTGCGCCAGCTTTGGCAAGGTTGAGTGTGATATTCATATCGTTACTGATGTGTTGGTGTTCTTTTTTCAGCGGGTGTATTTCACCTTTGTCATTCGTTAGTAACCAATCGGGGCACACGTTGGACGCGATACTTGGAGCGTGTTGTAAGGCGTCTATCGACTCAGGTAGAGGGAATTGCACTTGGGGTGATATGACTAAAATTGGAACAATGTGTCCAAGACGTTTTTGAATCAATGAAGAGCTAGGTTGATTCCCAGAGCGTAAAGCGATGTCTGCACGAGTGTCTCTTATGTCTTGTAGCGTATTGCTCAGTTCTATATTTAATTCAATATCTGGATATCGTTTTACAAAATCTTGCCAAAATGCATTCAGTAGTCCACTGCCCAGGTTTACCGGAGCCAATACCTTTACGCTGCCTTTTAAACTGTTGAGAGTTTGATCTAGGTTGGAAATACGCTGGTCTAAGGCTTCGATAAATTCAGCACATTCTTGATAGTAACTTTCCCCCACAGGCGTGAGCGTTAGCCCTTTTGTTGAACGATGTAATAACTGGCATCCTAATTTCTCTTCGAGGGCGCTGATACGACGAGATACCGTCGCGATGGTCATATCAAGATGCTGTGCAGCAGCAGTGAAACTGCTTTTATTAGCAGTGGTGATAAAAATTTTTAGATCATCTAGCATTTTGCAATTTTGTAAATTCAATTATAAAAAATCAGTATATTTACAAATATTGTTATTTGCTAGTCTTTAAAAAGGCATTGAGTCGTTTACTGACTTTCCGTTTGGGCACTTTTTTAGAGAAGGAATGGAAAGTTCATTAGGAGAGAAAAATGAAACATAGAATTATTTTTGCAATATTTATGTCGTTTACACTGTCGTTGTTTATGTCCGCGTGGATTACGTATTTGAACATTGGTATTAGATCAGACTTTGTTACGTTTTGGATGGGGGCTTGGGCATTGGGATGGCCTGCTGCAGGTATTATCTCTTTTATTGCTGGGCCATTTTTACACAGTTTGGCTCATAAAATTGCCAGTAAGGTTTAAAGCAGTTTGGTAACATTAAACCTGAACTAAAGTTTAAAAAACCGCTAATCAGAAGTTAGCGGTTTTTTATTGAGCTTTTATCTAGTGTTAGATGAAAGCTATTATTTCTGAGGTTTTTCGTCCCAAACGGTTAGATCGATGTCATCTCGTACTTCTGGGTAGTCGTCTGAGTTGAATACTGGTGTATGGGTTTTAAGCTGAGCAAAATAGTCTTTGGTTAACTTCACTACGGTGCCAGACAGCATCATGATCGCAATCAGGTTAATGGTCGCCATTAAGCCCATTGCTGCGTCGGCAACATTAAATACCATTGCTACGCTTTCGTATGCGCCCCATGGAATCATTGCGAGTGCCAAAATGCGCAGAATGAAAATCCCCGGTTTGTTTGCCCATTTAAGATACGTCAGTGCATTTTCTGCGTAACTGTAGTTACCTATGATGGAGGTGAACGCAAAGAAGAAAATAGCCACTGCCACAAAATACTGCCCTGCGCTGCCGATATGTGTTGTCACTGCGGTTTGAGTCAAGGTGATTCCTGTTTGACCGTTCCCTAACGCACCAGAAAGTAGAATCATCAAGGCGGTTGCAGTACAAATTAGGATGGTGTCAATGAACACACCTAATGATTGAACCATACCCTGTGATGATGGATGGTGAGGGTTGGGTGTGGCCACGGCTGCGATGTTTGGCGCTGAGCCCATACCAGCTTCGTTCGAGAACAAACCGCGTTTTATACCATTCAGCATTGCCCCTAACACACCGCCAGCGGCTTGTTCGATGCCAAATGCGCTTTTAAAGATGAGTGCGAACGCAGCAGGAACTTCGTCGATGTTCACGAAAATCACGTATAACGCGACCAAAAGATACAGCACGGCCATAAATGGCACGACTATTTCGGCAAAGCGTGCGATTTTCTTGATACCGCCGAAGATCACAATCGCTGCTAATGCCATGATCACCAAGCCTGTTACGTTAGTATCAATCCCAAACGCGCCTTCCATAGCACCCGCAATGGAATTTGCTTGTACCGCATTGAAGACTAGGCCAAAGGCTAAAATAAGCGCCAGAGAGAAAACCGCGCCAGCCCAAGGGGCTTTTAATCCTTTACTGATATAAAAAGCCGGACCGCCACGCAATTGGCCATTTTGGTCGCGCATTTTATAAAGCTGTGCAAGCGTGCTTTCAGCGTAAGCCGTCGCCATGCCAATTACAGCAACAACCCACATCCAAAAAATGGCACCAGGTCCTCCTAAGAATAAAGCGACTGCCACACCGGTCATGTTGCCAGTTCCAACTCGGGAGGCAAGACTTGTACAAAGTGCTTGAAAAGGAGAAATTCCACCACGGTCAGATTGCGGTGCTTTAAGAACGGTGCGAATAAATTCTGGAAAATGGCGGATTTGGATAAAGCCTAAACGCAATGTGAAATATACCCCCACCGCTAGGAGGCCATAAATGAGGATGTAGCCCCAGAAAATCGTATTTAAAAAGTCTATGATAGCGGCCATGTTAGGCACTCCCTTAATTCGATAATATCGATTGTTTTATTGTTCGTGGGTTGAATGATAGGAATGCATTTTGATAAAAATGCACCCTAAGAAACGCGCAGAAGCTTAAAAAAGTGTGCAAGATTAGCGAATTTATTGAAAACCGCAAGGCAAAAACCACGATAATGTGCACAAATAGTGCATAAAAAATGGGTTTACTCGGTTTGGATAAAGCGGGCTTAATTTGAAGGGGAAAATGACGTGGCACCATGAGCTGCAGGGCGACCCATGGTTAACCAATCAAATTTTATGCAATGCCGGTTGATGACTTGATTTTATGAATTAATGGTCAGTAGGCGTTTGGATTGGTCGGTAAGGCGAAGTCTTTTGTTTGAATCGGGTCTTGCTCTGCCTTAGCCCATTTTTTGTCTAACGGAATGACGCCAGCCCAAACAGGCCAATCGTTGTCTTCTGGGTCATCAATCGGCGGTTCCGCTCGCATCTTGATTGACGCTTCTTCTATTTTGATTCGAACTAAGCCTGTGGCTTTTATCTCTATGTCATTGACGGGGCGTAATTTTTCCCAGCGGCCGGGGCTAACTTTGTCTAAAAATAGTTTAAATTGACGAACTTTTTCTTCTTTATCATCAATCAGTTCTGGAACTCCAAATAAAGTCACGGAGCGATAGTTTACTGAATGGTGCATCGCTGAACGCGCCATGACCAAACCATCCAATTGGGAAATGTTGATGCACACCTTTTCAGGTTCGTCGATTGGGCCTTTGACGTTACGTGCTTTGGAATGAGCGTGCCAGTAGAAGTAGTCGCCTTCGCGCCAGTGGCACGTTGGTGTGACAAAGACTTGTCCGTCTTTCGTTTGACCAACATGGCACATTAACGACGCATCCATAATATTAAACGCAGTTTCTTTGTCGTATTGAGCGCGGTTTGGCCCACGCTTCACTTTACTTAATGCTGTTTCGAGAGAGTCGCTCATCATGCTTGTCCTAACTATTTTTTAAAGGTCCAATTCGTAATAAAAACTTTGGCTTTTACTAAAGCCAATTTTTTTATACAGAGCTTGCGCGGGCAGGTTGCTTGCAGAGGTTTCTAGTACCAAACCTCGTGCGCTGGTTTGTTTCGCCAGTTCTTTGGCGTTTTCTATGAGCTTTTCTGCAATGCCTTGTTTGCGATAATTTGCATCGACAAAAAGGTCATTTAGCAACCAGAGTTTTTTTAGTCCTGTTGACGAAAAAAGTGGGTAGAGTTGAACAAAACCAATCACGGTATTGCCTTGCATGCTGTCCTCAGCAATGAAAATAACAGACTCTTGTTGTTCTATTCGAGTTTGAATAAAGTTCGTTGCCAGTGCGATATTATTTTCACATTGATAAAAATGTCTGTATTGCTCAAATATCGAGACAGTAGAGTTCAGGTCTTCTAGTTCTGCTTTGCGGATGTTAATCACCTGTCGTATGTCCTTTTAATGATTGTGGATGGCAAGGGATAGCGCTATAAACAACAGTAGCCAAATCTGGCTTCTTTAAAAATAGCCAGAATGAATATAAAAAATCAGGCCAGTTATGAAGCATGCGATTGCTAGTTTACGTTTTTCATTAGATGAAAATGGAGCACCCTATTACCAACAACTGATGGGACAAATTCAGCAGGGCGTGGTATCGGGAGAGTTGTCTGTGGGCGACAAACTGCCCTCTTCTCGTTTTTTGGCTGGGTCGTTAGGCGTGTCACGAAGTACCACATCACGGGCTTATGATCAGTTAATTGCAGAAGGCATTTTAACCAGCGAAGAAAAGCGCGGAGTGTTCGTTGCGGCGTTGCCGATGGTGAGTAATCGCTTGAAAAAAACACCAAACTCTTCTGCTCCATCTACTCCGAAGGATTCAGAAACGTTGGCATTTGATTCGGGTGTTGATGTGTCCGTGTTTCCAACCAAAGAGTGGGCAGCAAGTATGCGGCGAAGTTGGTTAAATCCAGATTTAACCGTATTGCAAGGCGGTTATTTAACTGGGTATCCAAGTTTAAAAGAAGCCATTGTCGACTATTTGTATCGCGTTCGTGGCCTTGAGTGTGTGGCTGAGCAAGTGATTGTGACGGCGGGCGCTCGTGATTCATTGTTGCTTCTGCAGCATGCAATCACGTTATTGGCTCGCTTGGAAACGAATTCCGGTGAGCGCTTAGATACTCCAACCATGAAATGGTGGACGGAAGAGCCCACTTACCCGCCCATCCGCGAGGCGATCCGTTCGCATGAACAAACCGGTGCGCTGCTGATTGACGAAGAAGGACCGTGCCTGCCCGCGAGTGACATTGTTTCGAATGTGGCGGTAATGACACCAAATCGACAATACCCACTTGGCGTGAGCATCAGTTCTGCTCGCCGTCAACGCTGGATTCAAGCGATGCAGATGACGAATCCACGCTGGTGGCTAATAGAAGATGATTACGATAACGAGTTTGTGTATCAGGGCCGGAGTAATGTGCCATTTATGCAAACAGTGAGTGTTCATGATCAAGCAAAAGATCGGGTTTTCTTTGTGGGCAGCTTCTCAAAAGTGTTGTTTCGCGGCTTAAGGTTGGGGTTTATTGTCGCACCTGTGATACATGTGCCAGTCTTACAGCAAAGCCAACGAGAATTAGGGTCATCCGCGTCGTTACCGATTCAGCCTGCGGTGGCGGATTTTATGCAGCAAGGCCATTTTGACCGACATATGAATCGTATGCGTCGTCATTATCGACTTAAGCGCGATGCGCTGTTAATTTTATTAGAGGCGCATTTAGCGACGTGGTTTGATTGGAAAAAACCACGCGGCGGTATGCATGTCTTGATTGAAATTAAACCCGAATTTATTTCTTTGGTTCGCACAGAGGCTGTTTTAGATCAGAGAATTGCCCACGACATCGCCAAGAACGGTATTCTACTTTCTACCTTGTCTGAGCATTTTTCTCACAAACAGCATCATGACGGTCGATTTGGCTTTGTGTTGGGGTTTAGTGGGCCATCGGAAGAAAAAATGCGAAAAATAATTATCGCACTAGAAAAGTGGTTTACCGAGACATTAGGCAATGTGTAAGACTTACAAATTGTAAGGAATTTGTACTGAAAGAGTGCTAACCTCTGTGTTTTAACATTCAGTTGTCAGAATTTACTCAAGACAAGAATGTGAATTTTTATGAAAAGACCGTGAAGCAAACAGAAACAAAGGCTAAACTAGACTTTGTGCGACTGTTTTAATTTTGCTATATTTCGCACACTTAAAATCGTATGACGCGAATAAAAACAGCATTTTCATTTTAGTTTTTATGGGTTGGATGAAGAAATTGAACATTTTTCAAGACATTCTGCATTTTTCTGTGCATTCGTTATCCAGCGTTTTGGCGGCCTCTGTGCGTCCATTTATTACCATACCTTGCTTGTTTTTGTGCGTTTTTGTATTTACTACATTATTCTCTTCATCTGTCGAACCTATTCTTAATTCGGGGCTACTTTTTGGTCTCGCATTAATCACCCTGTTATTGGTTAGTTATTTGTCCCTTATGATAAATATCAACCCTGCTCGCCAAAAAATGGCCTTCTTTTTAACTCGTGTTGATGCTCCTAATGAGTACTTCAGTCGTGCTGAGGCACGATGCACGAAGAGATGTAGAGCTCCCTTTTTCAGATTTAGGTGATCCAAAAAAACCATTGCTGCGTTAATACTCTTAACTAGGTAATGGTCTTTGTGCTGTTTTCAGTGTGGTGATCTTTACTGAAATACCCGGCATTGCCGGATTTTCGTTCTGTTGCTTGATGGTCAGGCGGCAGTTTTGTGAACCTCGGGGTTAGAGGATGATTCTCTTGTTAACTCGTATCCTAAGTAAAGTCGCTTTGGCGGTAATGGTGGGCTTGCTCGCCGGTTGTCAGGGTGGTGTGCTCGATCCTAAAGGGCAAGTTGGTATTGAAGAAAAGCAACTAATTATTGTTGCCACTTTATTGATGCTTCTTGTTGTGATTCCTGTCATCTTCATGACGCTTTATTTCGCTTGGAAATATCGTGAAGGTCGTGACGAAATCTACGAACCAAAATGGTCGCATTCCACAAAAATTGAAACTATAGTTTGGGCGATTCCAATCGTCATCGTCATTATTCTTGGCGTGATCACATGGAAATCTACTCATGCATTGGATCCTTACAAACCTTTGAAATCGGATAAAGATCACATCAATGTTCAGGTCGTTTCGATGAACTGGAAATGGTTGTTTATCTATCCGGACCTTGGTATTGCTTCTGTGAACGAGCTTAGATTCCCAGCAAACGTTCCTGTTGCTTTCCAAATTTCATCTGAAGGCACGATGAACTCTTTCTTCATTCCGCAACTGGGTAGTCAAATTTACTCGATGGCAGGCATGGTGACTAAGCTTCATTTGATTGCTAATGAACCAGGTACGTTTGATGGTATTTCCGCAAATTACAGCGGTGCCGGATTTACTGGGATGAAGTTCAATGCGATTGCCACTCCAACAGAAGCTGATTTTGATGCTTGGGTTGAAGGTGTTAAGGCTGGAACTCATGATGTCATTAACAATGGCATATTGGATCAAGCAGCCTATGAAAAACTAGCTGAGCATGACCTAGATGAACATCATATTGAACCAACACCTGTTCAATATTACAACTCAATTGTATCAAGTATTTTTATGGACAACGTTATGAAGTTCATGAAAGACCACGGCAAAGTTGAGTTGCTTAAAGGGACAGTGTTTGATTCTAAAATGATTCACGATAATTCCAGCCATGGTGAAATGAATCATGGTGAAATGAACCATAGTGATATGAATCATGACGAGTCTCAAAACTCATCGCATGATATGCATACGGAGGCTGAAAAATAATGTCTGCACTCTTAGGCAAACTATCGTGGGACGCTCTTCCGTACGACCCGATTGTTATTGGCACATTATGTGTCGTTGCAATCGCGGGTTGTGTACTCGCTTTCCTACTTATTAAGTACAAATTGCTCGGCGTACTCTGGAATGATTGGTTGACCTCTGTTGACCATAAAAAACTGGGTATAATGTATATCGTTCTGGCATTAGTGATGCTTATCCGTGGTTTCGCGGATGCCATTATGATGCGTTTGCAGCTCGCGCTTGCAACGAACGGGGATCCGGGTTATTTACCTCCAAGTCACTACGACCAAATTTTTACGGCTCACGGTGTCATCATGATCATCTTTATGGCAATGCCATTTATGATAGGTCTGATGAATATTGTTGTACCGCTACAAATTGGTGCTCGTGACGTAGCTTTCCCATTCCTAAATAACCTTAGCTTCTGGCTAGCGGTGTCTGGTGCGATATTGATTAATATTTCATTGGGGCTTGGGGAATTTGCGAAGACTGGTTGGGTAGCCTATCCGCCACTCGCTGGCTTGCAATACAGTCCAGGGGTCGGGGTTGACTACTACATATGGGCACTGCAGATATCCGGTATCGGTACGACATTAACAGCAGTGAACTTCTTGGCTACTGTTTTCAAAATGCGTACACCAGGTATGAAGTTGATGGATATGCCGATCTTCACTTGGACCTGTACTTGGGCCAATATTTTGATTGCTGCATCATTCCCGATTTTGACTGCTGTTCTAGCAATGTTGACGCTTGACCGTTACTTAGATTTCCACTTCTTCACGAATGATGGTGGCGGTAACTCAATGATGTATATCAACTTGTTTTGGGCTTGGGGTCACCCTGAGGTGTACATCCTTGTACTTCCAGCATTTGGTATCTTCTCTGAGATCATTTCTACCTTTACTGGTAAACGCTTGTTTGGTCATAAATCTATGATCTGGGCAAGTGGTGCGATTTCCATTCTTGGTTTCATCGTGTGGCTGCACCATTTCTTTACCATGGGTTCAAGTGCGAACGTAAATGCCTTCTTCGGTATTATGACAATGATCATTGCCGTGCCGACAGGTGTGAAACTGTTTAACTGGTTGTTCACTATGTACCGTGGTCGCCTTCGCGTGACGGTTCCGGTTCTATGGACACTGGGTTTCATGGTGACTTTCACTGTTGGTGGTATGACTGGTGTTCTTCTAGCATTACCTGGTGCTGACTATGTATTGCATAACAGCCTATTCTTGATAGCTCACTTCCACAACACCATCATTGGTGGTGCGGTATTTGGTTATCTAGCGGGTTTTGTTTTCTGGTTCCCGAAAGCGATGGGCTTCACACTTAATGTGAAGTTGGGTAAAGCTGCTTTCTGGTGTTGGTTAGTTGGTTTCTTCATGGCCTTTATGCCTTTGTACGTTCTAGGCTTCTTAGGTATGACCCGCCGTCTAAACCATACAGATAACCCTGATTGGAATATTTGGTTGTATATCGCTTTGGTTGGTGCCTTTGTTATCTTGGCAGGTATTATCTGCCAGTTGCTACAATTGTACGTCAGCTTCCGCGACCGCAAGGACAACATGGACACTACTGGTGACCCATGGAATGGACATACGCTTGAGTGGTCTACGTCGTCTCCGCCGCAGTTCTACAACTTTGCGGAACTACCTGTTGTGTCTGATATCGACGCTTTCACTGATATGAAAGAAAAAGGTACAGCCTACGTTCGTAAAGAAAGCTATGCG
Organism: Marinomonas maritima; assembly: GCF_024435075.2. Lineage (NCBI taxonomy): Bacteria > Pseudomonadati > Pseudomonadota > Gammaproteobacteria > Oceanospirillales > Oceanospirillaceae > Marinomonas > Marinomonas maritima. The sequence goes on from NZ_JAMZEG020000005.1 coordinate 113,267, forward strand.
CCTATCCATATGCCTAAGAATACGAACGCTGGGGTTATCATCGGTGCTCTTATTACAGCATTTGGTTTTGCAATGATCTGGCATATTTGGTGGTTAGCAATCGTTGGCTTGATAGGTTCTATTGTGGCCTTTGTGGTTCGCGCCTACACCAAAGATGTTGATTACTATGTTCAGCCTGATGAAATCGCTCGGATCGAAAATGAGCACCTAGATAACGTGGCTAAGGGGTAATCATGAGCACGACACATATGAATACGCACGATGCTCACGAAGTTGATGCGCATCACGATACTGGTGGAGACACGGTATTTGGTTTTTGGATTTACCTAATGACGGATTGCTTGCTATTCGCATCCGTCTTCGCTACCTACGCTGTGCTCTTTATGAACACAGCGGGTGGAGTGTCTGGTAAAGAGATTTTTGATCTTGAGTTGATTCTTGCGGGAACGGCTGCGCTACTTATTTCAAGTATCACATTCGGTTTTGCAATGATTTGCGCTCATAATAAAAATCGTACTGGCACATTAATGTGGTTACTTGCGACTTTTATTTTTGGTGGTGTCTTTATCGCACTAGAAATATATGAGTTTCAGCATTTAATCCATAATGGCAACGGTCCTCAAGCCAGCGCATTTTTGTCAGCGTTTTTTAGCCTTGTTGGCTTGCATGGTTTGCACGTTACTGCTGGCTTGATTTGGATGGTTATTTTGGCTGTCGAAATCATGGTTACAGGGTTAACAGGCCGATCAATGACTCGTCTGGCTTGTCTAAGCTTATTCTGGCACTTTTTGGATATAATCTGGATTTGTGTTTTCACCGTTGTTTATCTGATGGGGGCGATCTAATGAGCGATCATTCTTCTGAAGCGCACTCACACGGTAGTGTTAAGTCTTATATCATTGGGTTTATCTGGTCAGTTATTTTGACTGGTATTCCATTTTGGATGGTAATGACGGAAGCGTTCGATAAGGGTCCAACTTACATAACAATTATATTGTTAGCGGTTGTTCAGATTTTTGTACATTTGAAGTATTTCCTTCACTTGAACTTCTCTGACCAAGGTAAGCTGGACACTTATTCATTTATTTTTGCTGCTGTTGTTATTGTGATGGTTGTCGCGTTATCCGTATGGATTATCTACGCTTCCAACGCAATGATGATGTAAGCAGAGCTATCTGATGAATATGCGGACTTCTTTCATGATAAGTGATATGTGTCCGATGGGAGTTTATAAAGATGTTTAAGCGTTATCTTCAGGTAACAAAACCTGGCATCATTATGGGCAACCTCATCTCTGTTGCGGGAGGCTTCTTTTTAGCCTCTCGTGGCGAGATTGACTGGATACTTATGCTAGCGACGGTGATTGGCTTGTCGTTGGTGGTTGCTTCTGGCTGTGCCATTAACAACTATGTTGATAGAGATATTGATGCCAAAATGCAGCGTACACGTAACCGTGTGACTGTAAACGGAGAAATGTCAGGTAAAGCGGCGTTCTTCCATGGCGTTGTATTAGGTATTGTTGGTTTTGCTTTACTCGCATTTTTCACTAATTGGGTCGCCGTCGCTTTTGCGGTATTCGGTTATGTGGTTTATGTTGGTTTTTACACACTTTACTTTAAGCGCAAGTCCGTTTATGGGACTTTTGTTGGTAGCTTATCTGGCGCTGTGCCTCCTGTTGTAGGTTATTGTGCCGCAGCGGGTCAGTTCGATGCTGGTGCGGCGATTTTGCTGACTATGTTTTGTATTTGGCAAATGCCACATTCTTACGCTATCGCTATTTTTCGCTACAAAGATTACGAAGCAGCGGGCATTCCTGTATTGCCTGTTTCTCAAGGTATAGCGAAAGCTAAACGACACATCATTTTTCACATTGCCCTCTTTGCGATAGTGGCGGCGCTTTTACCGCTGACGGGTTATGTTGGGATTGGCTTTATGGTCGTTGCGTTGGCAACCAGTCTTTGGTGGCTTGCTATGGCGTTACGAGGTTATCGTCCGGGTATTGATGTGAATGGTTGGGCACGACAAGTGTTTTTCTTTTCTATCATTACGGTTACTGCACTTAGCGTGACAATGGCGTTAGACTTTAATGAAGTGTCGCCGAACTTACTGGTGTTTTCAGCACATTAAGCTATATTTTTAAAAAACGGGCTTCTGAGCCCGTTTTTTATTTTAACGCATATCCCTTCCTTGTTAACTTCCTATTTTGTCAATTATTCGCTATTTTGAATGCCTGCTCGTTAAATCTCATTATCAAACAATAACGCTTTTTTCTATGATTGTTATTATTTGGTATGTGCCTTTGATTTGACGCCCACAATCAAAAAGGATGATGTGAATGAAAACGCTTTTAACTTTATTGACGTTGGTAATAACGCTTTGCTTGTTGGCTTCGAATACAGCTTATGCAGATGCGGTACGTTGCCAAGCGTTATTAACCAAAGCGCCAGAAAAGGTTCAGATTACGGCGGTCATGCAAAGGCCAAATAAAGAGGTAAGAAGCCCTTATTGCTTGGTCACAGGTATTATGGCGCAACGAATAGGCGTTGATAGTAAATTATATTCCATACAATTCGAGCTACGTTTGCCCAATTATTGGCAAGGGCGTTTCGCTTATCAGTTTAATGATGGCGAAGTGAAGCCAGCATTGGGCGCGATGACAGGGCTTCTTGGTTCACAGTATGCAATTAACCAAGGCTTTGCGGTTGTTTCAAGCAACGGTGGACACGACGCAAGAGCTAATCCTGAGACAGGTCTTGCTGGAGGCACCGTGTTTGGTCACGACCCAGAAGCACGTCGTGATTACGGTTACAGCGCTGTACAAAAACTCAATCCGGTTGCTCGTTCTTTGGTTGAAAGCTACTACCAAGCTCCGATCAAATATTCTTACGGCATTGGCCAGTCCAATGGTGGTCGTATGGCGATGGTCGCCGCGTCTCGTTTCCCTGATATGTTTGATGGCTTATTAGTGGGTTATCCCGGTTTCAACTCGCCCAAAGCCGCGCTGCAACATGCTTGGGATATACAGGCCTTACATCGCGTCAATGACGATATTAGCCAAGCGTTAACTCAGCGAGATTTGGACGTGTTTGCGAAAAGTATTCTTGATCAATGTGATGCACTAGATGGCATCAATGATGATATGATTTTTGCCACAGAAGCTTGTCAAAATGTCTTCCAGCCAAAAGCCTTAGTTTGCACCAATAATTTTGATCGAGACTGTTTATCACTTAATAAAGTTGCTGCTTTGATTCGCATGCACAAAGGGCCACACAACTCAAAAAACCAAGCGTTGTACACTAGTTGGGACTACGACGCGGGTATTCGCTCTACAAATTGGCGTATGTGGAAAGTAGAAAGCACGGTATCCGCTTGGAGTAATAAACCCATTGGCGTCGTGATGGGCGCCGCTTCTTTAGCACATATATTCACCACGCCTTTTACGAATGTCGCCGGCGATATTTATTCTCTTGAAGACTACTTACTCGCATTTGATTTTGACAAAGATGCGCCCAAAATTTATGGGACGAATAATCAATTTAAAGAATCGGCGATGTCGATCATGACCCCGCCTGATGCCGTAAAACCAACACTGACTGAGTTCAAACGGTTGGGCGGAAAAATGATGATTTTTCACGGTAACAGTGATCCGGTTTTTTCCGTGAAGGATAGCATGCGCTGGTATGACTTCTTGAATTTCGCTTTAGAAGATCGAGCCCATGAGTTTGTGCGTTTGTATCGAGTTCCGGGTATGCCTCATGGTCAGGGCGGGCCATCTACGGATCAATTCGACATGCTTCAGCCATTGGTTTCATGGGTAGAAAGGAAAAAATATCCTCAGGAAGTGATGGCGGCAACTCGTTCTAAAAATCCAGAGATTACCGCTCGCATGGCTGGTATGACACGCCCTTTGTGTCCTTATCCATCTTACGCTAAATACAAAAAAGGCGACTTTCTTAAAGGGAGCTCTTTTCAATGTGTTGTCGCCAAATAATATAAGTCTCTTCTGGGTTAACGGCCGCCGCCTACGTCAATAAAACCACCTGTGGTGTAGCTGGCTTTGTCGCTGAGTAACCATAGAATTGCTTCAGCGACTTCTTTTGGTTGCCCACCACGTTGTAGCGGCAGATTGGGGCTGATTCGATCAACACGTCCTGCTTCGCCGCCGTCGGCGTGCATATCGGTGTAAATCAAACCGGGTCGAACGACATTCACGCGAATCCCATCATTGGCGACCTCCAGTGCAAAACCTCTAGAGAAAGAGTCTACCGCCCCTTTGCTCGCCGCATAATCCACATATTCATTTGGAGAACCGTACACAGAAGCAAGAGAGGAAACGTTAACAATGCTGCCGCCTGAGCCGTTTTGGCTGATTGCCATGTGCTTAAAGGCCGCTTGACTGCACAGCATCGTCCCGAAGACATTGGTTTCAAAAATGCGTTTCCAGCGGCTCAGGTCGGTTTGAGAGAACGACATTTGAGTTTCTAAAATACCCGCGTTGTTTACGAGACCACGAATGGCGCCCCAATGAGTATGAATGTGATCGAATAATTCGGTGACTTGTTCTGCATCACTTATGTCGGCTTGTATGCAATGCGCTAAGCCGCCAAAGGCGAGAATATCGGCGACAACTTTCTCTGCTGACGTTGCGCTCTCTCTATAATTAATAATGACTCGATAACCTTGTTGGGCTGCCAATTTAGCGGTGGCCGCCCCAATGCCTCTCCCTCCGCCAGTGATCAATAAAATAGGCTTGTTCATATCATTCTCCCTGTATTCTTACCGACGATGGTTTAACAATAACCTGCTTCATTCAGCAAAACCAAATGACAAATTATTACGACGTTGTAGTTCGCTCTCTTGGGAAATTCCTTAAACTTTATAAAGTGTTAGTGAAATCGCTTATGCCCTAGGCTTTCAGGATCCAGCTTACTTTACTCGTATTTTAAACGCTTAACTGGTACTGCCCCCAAAACTTTCAGGCTAAGGGTGGTGCCTAAATCCTCTGAATATTTCGCCCTGTAGGAGGACTTTACATCCTGTCTCGAATTGGGCTAAGGGGGGCAAGAGGTGGCATACTCTGGAATAGTGAAGCAACATCACACCACGGATAAGGTAATACCCCCACCCAATCCAATATTTGGCTCGCATAATCAGGGGAAAGTAAAACCATCTGTTCAATGGTTATTGTTAAGTGATCCGCTAATGGAACGGGTTCATCATTAAAGACCCAGTCATAACTTCCGTTCCCCACACGCACAGCCCCACCGTCTTTTTCCGTCATACAGACTAACCAATCACAAGATAAGGCATTTTTATCGCTTGTTAGAGAGTCTGAAACACAAAAGGTATAGACGTTTTCATATGTCTGGCCGAATTTTCTTACCAATACTTCAGAAATTTCATTCAGACCAAGGGTATTAGAGGGAAAGGCGATGTTTTCTGTCTTCAAAATCATTTTAAGACTCGCCGAATCAGTAAACGCCTCTTTCAATAAATGTGGCCTGTTACCATCCTTGGCATAAATATATTGACAAATTTGGCGCTTTTGAGTCTCAATTATACTACCCATGTTTACAACCTCCTCGGTTCAGTGTGAATTTGCGAATGTATGCAACAGCAAGACTGACAGCGGCTGCACCATTAATCATAACTCATCTGATTTCTTTGGTAACCCAATGCGCCAAGCACTTTAGGCGTAGAGGAAACACTGCAAATTTAAACGATTTTGGTCATAAATCTGGTTTTTTTACCATCACACATCAAGCTTGAAAGGCATTTTTTGTGTCTTTGTCGATCAATGTAGACATAAGCTAGTACTGTCTACGGGCACACGTTATCATGCGCACTTATCTATTATCTTGGTTTTGTCTGGAGGCTGGCATGAGCTCATTAGATCGACATTTTATTTTGGGCTATGGAAGCTTAATCAATGGCGAAAGCCGTGCGATGACGGGTGAAACGGGGAATGTTTGGCCGGTTAAATTGCAGGGCTTTGAACGCCATTGGTCGGTGATGTCAGTCGATTATGGTATGAGCTCGGTTGCGGTTATTGAAGCACCGGAAAAAGCCTGCAATGGCGTATTAGTCGAAGTACCATACGATCAATTTCCTTTGTTTGATGAACGAGAAAAAGGCTATCAGCGAGTCATGCTTAAAGCTGAACAGTTAATAGCGTATCAAGACGATCCTTTACCAGAAGGCACGTATTGGGTTTATCATACTAGGGATGTGGTTGAGCCTCATCATCATTGCCCCATTGCGTTGAGCTATCTTGATGTTATTTTGTCTGGCTGCTTAGAATATGGCGATGCGTTCACACAAGATTTCCTGACGTTAACCAAAGGCTGGACATCGCCTCTACTGAATGACCGAAAAGCACCCCGTTATCCTAGAGTGCAACCAGACCTTGCGACAGAGCGTTTGAATATATTATTAGCGCCTGTAACCACCCTTACTATTAAAGAGCTATCCGTAACTTATGAATCTTAACTCGACGAGTCAATTACTGGCACGCAACGAAGACGAACTTTCTGGTAAAATTTTATTTGCCAATCCAGAAGACACGTACCCTCAGAATTTAAGCAAACAAGCCGATGTGTCTGCTTGGTGCCAATCAAAAACCATTTATGATGCGTTGACGCGAGTCGGTTTTGCGGAAGAAAAGCTGTCTTTGTCCGCGCAATGGTCTGTCAACAATGGCAGTGACTTTGATCACATTGTGATTTATCAGTCAAAAGCCAAAGAATTATTAGACTACTTACTAGCGGCAGTATTGCCTCTTTTAAAAGAAGGCGGTCGAGTATGGTTGGTGGGAGACAATAAAAGCGGCGTGAAATCCTCTATGAAGCGTTTAGAGGTCGGTTTGGACGAAGTAGGTAAACATGATGGCGCCAAGCACTGTTTACTTTACAGCGGCTTCAAGCGCCGTCCTGCTAAACCTTTTGTGTTCGAAGACTGGATTGTGACGTGGAAACAAGACGTGGCAGGACAAAGTGTGACGTTATGCAGTTTGCCGGGCGTGTTTGGTCACGGTAAATTAGACAAAGGCACTGAGCTTTTCTTGAATCAACTGAACCAACATCGCTTTATTAGCGACGTGGCCAACGCTCGCATACTCGACTTTGGTTGTGGCGACGGTATTCTTTCTCTTTGGCTACACAATAAAACAGGCGCACACATTACCGCACTGGATGACAGCGCATTGGCGTTAAAGGCAACGGAATTAACGTTTGCGGCAAACCAACTAAGTGATGCCGTGACTTTGGTTGCTTCGAATGGTTTGTCAGAAGTAAAAGGTCGCTTTAATTATGTCGTCTCAAATCCGCCTTTTCACAAGGGCGTAAATACCGATTACAGCATAGCGGAAAGCTTTTTCATGACGATCAAACAGCACTTAACATTGAACGGTGAATTGTTTGTTGTGGCGAATGACTTCTTACGCTATCCGCCAATGTTAGACGCCGCATTGGGTTCTCATACTCGCCTTTTCCGAGACAAAGGCTACGCGATTTATCAAGGCCGACAACCGAAAAAACGCTAAAATCTAAGTTTTTGGCTTAACAAAAAAACGCGCATATCTTCACAGAATGCGCGTTTATTTTAGTTTATCTATTGCGGTCTATTTTAGTGTAATTGATCTGGCGTCACGACTAACCAGTTTTTATCCGCTGTCACTGGCTGACCTAGAGCGGATTGCTGCTTAGCGGCATCATCCCACCATGCTTCCATCTGCTTCATGTATTTCGCTTTGCGGTTGACCCAAATACGCATGCCGCCTTTATCGGTATCTGTACCGTTGAACAACATGTAACCATCGGAAAGAGGAGAATCTCCCGCCACTAATACGGGTTTTTTCCACTGATCAATCCACCCAAGGATCGAACCAAGTTTGCCTTCGTACCATGTCATAGGGTTCATCAAGAAGGAGGTTAGTTGTAAGTCAAGGTTCTTTTCTTGATCATACGTCCCCTTCTTGATTTGCAGTCTCGACGTGGTTAAATCGCCTGTTTTCGTGTCTTTTAACAGCATGTTTACACCAATAACATTCTCAGGTTTAACGTTATAGCCGTATTGAGGATCGCTGGCGATCATTCGTACGATTTCTTCGCTCGCTGCCGTCATTACATAGACTTCAATGCCATTTTCTTGAAGACGGCTATAAAGTTCCGTCATACCGGCAAAGACTTTAGGTGTGTTTACGCTGCTTTTTACGACCTTGTCACCATCGTAATAAGTGATTGGAACGGGTTTATTGTAAGCCATCACTTCATCTACATAACCTTTGAGTTCTTTTAAGGTGAATCCAGCGAAGATTTGAGCGACCCACGGATAGCAGACTAAATTATCAATCTCACAGAGGCGATAGTAATAGCTGTTTAGGCTTTCTTTGTAATCGACGGTGTCTTTGAATGGAATCAACTTTAACGATTCGTCCATCGTTTCTCGGGTTAACAAACCTTTCATTTCCAAATAAGGCAATAGAGATTCTTCTATATCGTACTGGTAGCTGGTGTTATCCATATCGAATACAGCATAAGCACCAGTATTCGCATTTTTCTCGATCATTGTATTGAGTTCATCAGCAACGCTTTCGGGCCAGTGAGTGAGCTCGGTTGCGTAGATAGATACACTGCATAACATGAGAGAAGTACAGAGAATAGATTGGAATTTCATAAGGCTTCCTTATTTCATTAATGAGTGATAAGGGTAACGTTTGTAAGAACTCAATACCAATATCAAAAGCGACATATTCTTGCTCACTAATAGGATAGAGATGAGAAAACTAGTGGCTATTTAGATGGTTAACGTTCAGTAAAGACCAATTTAGCGGCCAATAAAGCGAAACTCGCGGCAAAGGCTCGTTGTAGATATTTTGCCACGTTAGAGGAGCCAATTAAGTATTGGCGCGCTTTGCTAGCAAGTACCCCGTAGAGAATAAAAACCACGAGAGTCATGCCCATAAAAATACCGCCAAGCAGCAACATTTGGCTAACAGAAGAACCTGCATTTGCGACGATAAACTGAGGCAAAAAAGCCAAGAAAAAAATTGTGAGCTTTGGGTTTAATACATTGATCAAGCCGCCCTTTAGCGCAACTTGTAATAGATTGATATTTTGAGTTCCTTTTTTTTCCAACGTTAAGCCGCCTGTTTCTCTCCACATACACCAAGCCAAATAGAGTAGATACGCAACACCGACAAACTTCACGACCTGAAATGCCAATGCGCTGGTATTAAGAATAACTGCCAAGCCAAAAATACTCGCTAACATGGAAGGCACGATGCCTAAAGTACAACCCAATGCCGCCGCGAACGAAGCACGCACTCCCTGAAAAAGCCCTGTTGAGAGGGTGTAAATAACGCCAGTGCCGGGGATCAGAACCAGAATAAGAGACGTGATTAAAAACTCTGTGCTTACCATTGGCTATTCCTTTATTTGTTGGCGTTAGGCTGTATTTTTTATTCTGGACTAATGATAGCTCAAAATACGGTGGTTATTATCCAAATAATAAATAGGGCGCTTTCCCCAACTCTGTTAAAATGATAACGATGAATCTCGCAGCCCATTATGTTGATGGCGCTGACACCCTAACACTAGGAATTTACTGTGAACAATAATGATATCTTGCGCCGCCTTCGCTACACTTTTGATCTTAAAGAGCTGTCCATTGTAGACATTTTTTCTTCTGCAGATGGCGTTGCAACACAAGAAGAAGTGGTTAGCTGGCTGAAGAAAGAAGATGACGCAGGTTATGTTGAAATGATCGATCTAGAGATGGCAACGTTTCTAAATGGCTTCATCAACACCAAACGCGGCAAACGTGAAGGCCCACAACCTGAGCCTGAAAAGCGCCTGACCAACAACATAATTTTTATGAAATTGCGCATCGCTTTGAATCTGCAATCGGAAGAAATTTTAGATATTATGCAATTGGCAGAATTCAACCTTAGTAAGCATGAACTGAGTTCTTTTTTCCGCAAGCCAGACAACCGTCACTACTGTGAATGCAAAGACCAAATTCTGCGTAATTTCTTGATGGGAATACAGAAACACTATCGAGCGTAAGCTATTCACGAGTCACTTTTTTTGAGCATAAAAAAACGCCCTTTCGGGCGTTAAAAACTCACTGGGAGTGAATATCCTTTTCGTGCTGTTAACCTTTAAGCGGCACCTTCCTCAAGTATCTCAATTCGGTTTTCTTCTACGGCGTGACACGCAATTAAATGTCCTTGTTCTTGGCTTTCTTCGCTGTCTAATCTCAATACTGGCGTTTCGCTGCTGCAGCGGTCGTTTGCATAGCTGCAACGTCCGTGAAAAGCACAGCCAGATGGTGGATTAAGTGGCGAAGGCAGTTCGCCTTCTAGCTTAATACGAACACGGCGCTTATCTGGTGAAAGCTGTGGCGTACTGGAAAGCAAGGCCAATGTGTAAGGGTGCTTTGGATTTTCGAACAGTTGTTTACACGAACCTTGTTCAACCACTTTCCCTAGGTACATCACCATCACATCATCGGCGATGTGTTCCACCACGGACAAGTCGTGGGAAATGAACACATAGCTCAAACCAAACTCTTGCTGTAGATCCATCATCAAGTTCAATACTTGCGCTTGAACCGACACGTCAAGCGCTGACACAGGCTCGTCTGCGACGATGACGTTTGGATCGAGCATAAGGCCGCGAGCGATGGCAATACGCTGACGCTGCCCACCAGAGAACATGTGCGGGTAGCGGTCGTAATGTTCTGTCTTTAGACCCACTTTCGCCATGATAGCGAGGGCTTTCTTTTTGCGTTCAGCTTTAGAAAGCGTGGTATTGATCACCAAAGGTTCTTCTAAAATAGAGCCGATTTTCTTACGCGGATTCAATGAGCCGTAAGGGTTTTGGAAGATGATTTGGATCTTCTGACGTAACTTAGCTTGAGCGTCTGCGCTCAATGTTAGTAAGTCTTCACCTAGGTGAGCCAAGCTACCACCAGTCGGTGTTTCAATCATGGTGAGCATGCGACCAAGGGTGGATTTACCACAGCCAGATTCGCCTACTACTGCAAGGGTTTTGCCTTTTTCAAGGTTGAAGCTAATACCATCAACGGCTTTCACTACTGCGTTTGGTTTGAAGAAGCCTTGTTTTACCTGATAATGCTGTTTTAGATTTTCAGCTTTTAAAATTAATTGGCTATCGGATTGGTTCATGCGGATGGTCTCCCTTCACTGTCCAATGGCGTGTGGCATTTCACTTGGCGATCAAGGTCGCCTTGGTTCGCAGGTTCAACCTTGCGGCAATGGTCTGTCACGTAAGGGCAGCGAGGGCTTAACAAGCAACCCAAAGGACGATCGTATTGACCCGGCACCACACCTGGTAAGGCTTCAAGTCGTGCTTTACCCGCTGCCGATTCTGGTAGCGATGCAAGTAAGGCTTGCGTGTATGGGTGCTTTGGTGTGCTGAATACTTCTGACGCAGGGCCAGATTCAACAATTTGACCAGCGTACATAACAATCACGCGATGAGCGACTTCGGCAACTAGTGCCAAATCGTGAGTAATTAACACCAAACCCATTTGCTTTTGACGTTGTAAGTCGATCAACAAGTCGATGATCTGCGCTTGAATGGTTACGTCAAGCGCCGTAGTCGGCTCGTCAGCGATCAATAGACGTGGATTACAGCCAATGGCCATGGCAATCATCACTCGCTGGCTCATACCGCCTGAGAGCTGATGTGGGTAGTTGTCCAAACGTGACTCTGGCGCTGGGATGCCCACTTGAATTAATAGTTCTATGGCGCGCGCTTTCAGTTCTTTTTTGCTGCCGCCTTGATGGGTTTTCAAGGCTTCAATGATCTGATAACCCACGGTAAAGCAAGGGTTAAGGCTGGTCATCGGATCTTGAAAGATCATCGCAATGTCGGAACCGGTAAGTTTACGACGTTGCTTTTCTGGCATGGCTTGCAGATCTTGGCCATCAAAGGTTAATTGATCTGCACTTACCTTACCGGGGAAATCGATCAAGCCCATGATGGACAAAGAGCTCACACTCTTGCCGGAGCCAGATTCGCCAACGATGCCGAGAACTTCCCCTTCTTCGACCTTGTAACTGATGTTATCCACGGCGCGAAAATTGCCGAAGGTAACGCTTAAATTTTCCAACTGTAACAGTGACATAAAAACCTCTCTTACTGTTTCAACTTGGGATCAAGGGCATCACGTAAGCCATCGCCCATGAGGTTAAACGCCAGTACGGTGATCAAAATCATCAAACCGGGGAAAGTAACTACCCACCACGCGCGCTGTACGAACTGCAACGCATTGGCCAACATAGATCCCCATTCTGGGGTGGGTGGCTGCGCGCCAAGACCCAGAAAGCCCAACGCCGCCATGTCAAGAATCGCACTGGAAAAACCAAGAGTGGCTTGTACGATAAGTGGCGCTAAACAGTTTGGTAAAATACAAACAAACATCAAACGCAATGGACTGGCGCCGATCACGCGAGACGACGTGACGTAATCACGGGACATCTCCGCCATGGTGGCGGCACGAGTCAAACGCACATAATGCGGCAGCGAGACAATGGAAATGGCGAGCGCAGCGTTGACGATGCTTGGCCCTAAAATCGCCACAATGGCAATGGCCAAAAGCAAGCTTGGCATAGCCAACATAATGTCGACGATACGCATAATTGCGGTGTCGATCATGCCTTTGAAATACCCAGCCACAAGACCCAGTAAAATGCCGATTACTAAAGACGCGGTCACGGCCACGATGCCAACCGCAATAGAAAGACGAGAACCATAGATCAAACGCGATAAAATATCGCGGCCTACGTCATCGGTTCCCAGAACAAAAGACCAATTACCGCCTTCTAACCACGCTGGTGGCAACAAAAGCGCATCGCGGTACTGATCGGATGGTGAATGGGGGGCAACAAAGTTGGCGAATACCGCCATGAAGCAAATTATGGTGATAATAACAAGGCCAGCGACGGCGCCTTTGTTAGTACGAAAATAATGCCAAAACTCTTGAAATGGCGTCATGGGTACTGGCGCAGTGACGACGCCGCTGTCCGTTGACGTTTTTATAGAAGTTGTCATAACGTCTCCTTTATCGGCTGTGTCGAATGCGTGGGTTTACAATGCCGTAAGTAATATCTACCAAGAGATTTACGACAATGATGATACAGGCAACAATTAAAATACCGCCTTGTACAACGGGGTAATCACGGCGTCCAATGGATTCGATCAACCATTTACCAATGCCCGGCCAAGCGAACACGGTTTCGGTCAAAATCGCACCAGACAGCAAAATACCGACTTGCAAACCGATCACGGTAATGACAGGAATTAAGGCATTGCGCAGCGCATGAATCACAATGACTCGCCAAGGCGCGATGCCTTTCGCACGAGCCGTTCGAATGTAATCTTCGCTTAGTACTTCCAACATAGAAGAACGGGTCATACGAGCGATTACAGCCATAGGAATTGTGCCGAGGACGATACTGGGCAAAATAAGGTGTGACACGGCGGACGAAAAGGCGCCAGCTTCGTCAGACAACAAAGAGTCGATCAACATGAAGCCAGTGACATTTTCAATCCAATACACCACGTCGATCCGCCCCGAGACGGGCGTCCAGCCGAGGTTGACGGAAAATACCAGCATTAATAACAGTGCCCACCAGAATATGGGCATCGAATAACCAGTGAGAGAAAAAGTCATCACTGAGTGATCAATAAAGGTTCCACGTTTAACCGCTGCAAAAATACCGGCGGGTAAACCAATGAAAATAGCAAAAATAGCGGCACAAGTGGCCAATTCTATAGTGGCGGGAAATAGAGTGAGGAACTCTTTCATCACAGGCTCTCGGGTGATAAGAGAATTGCCTAAGTCTCCTTGTAAAACCCCGGTTACGTAGTGAAAGTATTGAACATATAGCGGCTGATCAAAGCCTAATTGTGCACTAAGCTCGGCATGGCGCTCTGCGCTCACACCGCGTTCTCCGGCCATCACTTCGATGGGGTCTCCGGGAATTAAGCGAATAAGAGTAAAAGTCAGCAAGGTAATTCCGATGAAAGTCGGAATAACGAGGCTTAAGCGACGAAAAATAAATTGGAACATAAAGGGCGGGCTCTCTTGCGATGTTATGTGATCGAGCAAGGTGCTCGGTCAACAAAACACCTACTCGCATCTCAGCGAGTAGGTGTTTCATAGTCCGAAGGACTTACTTCAAAACGTCGATTATTTGCTGACGTTATAGAAGTAGTGACCACCAAGTGGATCGATTTTGTAGCCTTTTACTTCTTTACGAATTGGCTCGTACACGACAGAGTGAGCAATCGTTACCCAAGGCGCTTCGCGTTTGAAAACAACCTGAGCTTCTTCGTAATCTTTAGTACGTTTTGCTTTGTCAGACGTTTGTTTTGCTTTTAGAAGCAAGTTGTTGAACTCTTCGTTACACCATTGTGCACGGTTAGATCCGCCAACAGCATCACACCCTAGCAATACATATAGGAAGTTATCTGGGTCACCATTATCACCAGTCCAACCTAGCAATACCGTATCGTGCTCACCTTTCTTAGAACGGTTTAGGTATTCACCCCATTCGTAAGAAACGATTTCGGCTTTAACGCCAACTTTAGACCAATCCTCTTGCATGATTTCAGCCATACGACGAGCATTTGGGTTGTATGGGCGTTGTACTGGCATTGCCCAGATATTGGTAGAGAAACCATCTGGATAGCCGGCTTCAGCCAATAATTTTTTCGCTTTCACAGGATCGTATGGGTAATCCACGACTTTCTTGTTGTAAGACCACATGGTTGGTGGAATTGGGTTTGTAGCCACTTTACCTGCGCCTTGGAAAACCGCGTTAATGATCGCGTTTTTATCGGTTGCATAGTTTAGAGCTTGGCGAACACGAATGTCAGTAAAAGGTTTTTTCTGTGTGTTGAACGCAAGATAACCGACGTTCAAACCTTCTTGACTCATTAGGTTGATGTTTGGATCAGATTCCATCTGTTTAAGGTCAGCTGGATTCGGGTAAGGCATCACATCACATTCGCCTGCTTTTAGTTTCGCGTAGCGAACAGAAGCGTCTGGAGTGATAGAGAAAACAAGACGATCGATTTTCGCTTTACCTTGCCAGTAGTCTTTAAACGCTGTGTAGCGGATCAAAGAATCTTTTTGATACTGAACTTTTTGGAAAGGACCGGTAGCAACTGGATCAAGATCCAATTTCTCAGGTGTGCCTTTTTTCATGTAGAAATCGGCTTGCTCTTTCGAAAAGATAGACGCAAAGTCCATTGCAAGGTTAGCAATGAAAGGTGCTTCTGGTTTGCTCAAAATGAACTTAACAGTGTAGTCGTCGACTCTCACCATTTTTTTGATCAAAGTGTCCATGCCCATGCCAGTGAAGTACTCATAAGAGCCGCCAGAGACTGTGTGGTAAGGGTTATTTTTGTTGCCCTGACGGTCAAAAGTGAAGATGACATCGTCGGCATTAAAATCACGTGTTGGTGTGAAATCTTTAGAAGTATGGAACTTCACGCCTTTACGCAAATGGAAAGTGTATTCAAGACCGTCGCTAGAGACGTCATAGCTTTCTGCTAAGCCAGGCACTGTTTCTGTTGTGCCCAGTTTGAATTCAAGTAAACGGTTGAACATGTTTTTCGATGTCGCATCGAAAGTGGTACCAGCCGTATAAAATGCAGGGTTAAAGCCTTCAGGGCTACCTTCTGAACAATAAACCAGTGTGGATGCAGCGTGAGCAGAAGTGCCAATTGCTCCAGCCGCCATGAGTGCAAGCGTAAGTTTTGCTAGCCCTTTTTTCATTGAAACTCTCCATTAACGTAATTATATTTCGTGTTAAACACGTGGGAAGTCGAATTAAGGTGTTCGTTACTTTTGTGATTTTTTTTGGCGGGCAAAGAGCCTTCTTTAATTAATATGAGAAACAAACCCCATCCAAACTCCTAGTTTAAATGGGGTTGTTCTGCCTCATCCTTGAGCCCCCTTTAGCCATAGATGGTGGAAGAACCACCAAAAACAGCGTCTTTGAAGATTACTCAAGCCTATCTAAATGACCAATCGAAATAACGATATACCCTATGCATGGAATGAATACCAACTGGCGATAAGGGCTGAAGAGGCTTGTAAACAAAGGTTTTGAAGACAAAGGCGTTATGTAAAAAATGTGGAATAAAAGAGGTCGTTTTTTTTAAGGAGTAAGAAATGTTTCGGTATTTTTATGTAATTTCGACATTTATAGTGTGATTTTGGCTATTAAACGAGAGGTATCAAAGACAATAAATGAGCGACAGAACAAAGAGATAAATAAGCGAATCCTCTAAGATTTTTAAAAAATTCTTAGAGGATTAAATCATGAAGTTAGGCTTTTTTATCGAAGGCTTTCACGAGTACCGATGTGTCTTGGCGACCACGGCCTTCCGCTATGAGATCTTGATAATCTTCATCGACGGCTTGAGTCAGTGGCAGCATTAACCCCATTTTTTCAGCGTGAGCCAAACACAGCCCTAAATCTTTATGCATCCACTCGATGGCGAAGCCAAAATCAAACTCGTCTTTTGACATGGTTTCACCGCGATTCTCTAATTGCCAAGAACCCGCCGCGCCATGTTTTAGGGTATCGACTAACGTAGCGACGTCCAGACCGGCTTTTTGAGCAAAACGAATGCCTTCGGACAAACCAGACAACACGCCACCGATAAGAATCTGGTTGACCATTTTGGCAATTTGGCCATTGCCAACTGGTCCCATTAATGTGCTGGCTTTTGCATAACAATCGAGCACAGGCTGAGCTTTATCTACATCGCTTTTTTCGCCGCCAATCATCACCGTAAGCACACCATTCACAGCACCGGCTTGACCGCCCGAGACAGGTGCGTCCATAAAAAAGAAACCATGTTCTTGGGCTGCTTGATGTAACTCTTTGGCGACCTCTGCCGAAGCGGTTGTGTGGTCGATAAATAACGTGCCTGCTTTGGCGTTTTGAAAAGCGCCATCTAGGCCTAAATAGACGGCGCGTAAATCGTCGTCGTTCCCCACACAAGTTAAAACAATGTCGCTATCTTGTGCTGCAAGCGCGGGTGTCGCTGCGTAAATGCCGGTAAATTCCTTGCACCAGTTTTGGGCTTTTTCTGTCGAGCGGTTGTAGACGGTAACAGCATGTCCCGCTTTGCTAACGTGCCCTGCCATTGGGTAACCCATAGTACCTAGTCCGATGAAGCTGACTTTCATTGTTTTTTCCTTTTGTCTTGGTTCGTTATTGCTAGATCATACGGATTTACTCGTTGATTACGAGGTACAAAAAAGACGAATATCAGGCATACAGAAGGGTGTTTTTAAGTGTTTTTGCACGATTGAGTGGCATTTTCGTTGATATTTGGATAAAGGAGATTCGCCTAAATTTCCTGTGGATAAGTTTGTGCAAGAAAATTTAGACGATGGATTATTTCATTAAAAAGCGAGTATTTGTAAAGAATCGTGCATATATCATACGATTTTCATTCTTTCCTTATCGGCTGCAAGTTATTGCCTGTTTTGTCAAGGGCCATAAGCAAGATTATTTGAAGAAAATACATCTTAAAAATCTAATATTTAATGATTGATTATTTTTTCGTCTTTTATTGAAATTAACTTGATTTTATAAAAAACCATTAAAAAACAATATACTAGCTCTTTATTGCATCTTTAATGAGCATATAAACCGCTTGGGCGAGTTGTTCATTTGCTTTTGTGTCTAAATGCACGCCATCAGCCTCGCTGGGTTGTAAAATGCCAGCTGCATTAAGGAAAATGCAATGGTTATGAATGGCAATATCTTGGTAGTGCTGATGAAAATGTTGTGACTTTTCAACGGCTCCGTCAAAACTTTCCGCCATAGAGCCCGTTGGGGATAAAATATTTGGCGGAGCGATCACCACAAGGCTTGGGTGAGGGAAATCGTGAGAATCTGGCATTCTTGACTTCCCGATCAATTTCTCAACGCCTTTTGCCGCTTCAAAGGCGCCAACATGAAAGTGTCGCTTCAGGTCATTGGTTCCCAACATTAAGATTAAAATATCGACAGGACCGAAGGTTTCTAATGCCGCTTGGAGATACGCTAAGCCATTTCTGCCTTCTAAGAAGGGGTCATTCCAGATAGTAGTTCGGCCTGGTAAACCAAAATTAATGACTTGATGCTGACTGCCTAATAACCCGTTTAGGAGGGTAGGCCAGCGCAAATGTTTAGGGTAGCGTCCACCATTAGGAATGCGCCCCCAAGTGAGAGAATCGCCATAACATAAAATAGTCGCCATGATTTGCTCCTTGCATTCTGTGTGAGTCATTAGATAGTGTAGTTAATGAAGCGTAGGTTTGATCGATAATCGTCGCTATAAAATAGAGATTTCACAATGCGTGTCAGGGTTTGATCATAAAATAGGAATGCGCATAAGAAGAGGCCACCATGACAGTCACCGTATCACCTTCTTTTTCTTCTAAAGATGATATTCACTCGGCGTATTCTCGGCTGAAAAATTTGACTCAGCAAACACCTTTTCCAACGGCAGAAGAGCGTCGACAATGTTTGCAGCGTTTACAAGCGGCATTATTGGATAATGAAGGACCTTTATTAGACGCTTTGCAGTCAGACTTTGGGCATCGTGCTCCGCAAGAGTCAAGACTGCTTGAGCTCATTCCTATTATGGGAGAGATAAAACACGCCAAACGGCATTTATCGAAGTGGATGAAGGCGTCTCGCCGACGTGTGCACATTAGTACGCTACCTGGGAGCGCTAAGGTGCTCTATCAACCTAAAGGCGTAGTAGGAGTGATCTCACCTTGGAACTATCCTGTCTTGCTATCTCTGGGGCCTTTAGTGGGTGCTTTGGCGGCGGGAAATCGGGTGATGATGAAAATGTCGGAGTTCTGTCCAGAAACGAATCGTGTGTTGCGTGACATAGTGAATCAATCACTTGGTGAGAATTGGGCGGAAGTAGTCGAAGGCGAAGCAGAGATTGCCAACGAGTTTAGTCTGTTGCCGTTTGACCATTTGCTGTTTACTGGCTCGACTTTAGTGGGTCACATTATTATGCGCAACGCCGCCAAGCATCTAACGCCAGTCACACTGGAATTAGGCGGTAAATCGCCATTACTTGTAGCGCCTTCTGCCGATTTAAAAGACACTGCGAAAAAGTTGGTGTTTGGCAAAGTCCTTAATGCAGGGCAAACCTGTGTCGCCCCAGATTATGTATTGTGCCATCAGGATCAAAAAACACGCTTGATTGACTATATTAAACAGGAGCTCGCCGCGTATTACCCTGACGGCGTTATGAGCTCCGATTACACCAGTTTGATTAATGTCCGCCAGTTGGATCGCCTGAAAGGTTATCTAGTTGAAGCACGAGCCGCTGGTGTCGAATGTGACAACTTGATGCCGCAAGGGCCGGTAGAAAGTAATGGAAAACTGGCCTTTCATATCGTGCATCAGCCGGACGATGGGTTAAGCGTGATGCAAGACGAGGTATTTGGACCTATATTACCGATTCTGACGTACTCCAATATGGATGAGGCGTTATCGTATATTCAACAAAGACCTCGACCTTTATCAATGTACTTATTTACTCAGCAAAGTGACGATCAGACGCGATGTGAAGAACGCATTGTGAGTGGCAGTTTGGTAATCAACCACACACTCGTTCAAGTGGCACAAGCAGATTTGCCGTTTGGTGGTATTGGGGCGTCTGGAATGGGGGCGTATCATGCTGAAGAAGGTTTCCGCACGTTTTCTCATAGTAAGTCCGTGTTGCGCAAGCGTGGACCAAATACCTTAGCGCTGCTACGACCGCCTTATCGACGAGGAATGCATAAACTGATCGCCAAATACTGGCCTTTTTTATGAGGCTTTATTTCAAAACTCGTTAACACTTTTAAGTTAAGCCAGTGAGGTGATATCTGTACTTTACTGGCTTTTTTATACTCTTTTTTTGCTGCCTTTATTTCCTGTTTATCTTTAATACAATCACGTTTAGTTTTAACGAAGGTTAACTATTACGTTAAACACAGTTCATTTCAAAAGAATTTATGTGGCTTTGTTGGTTATTTATACTCTTCGTTCAATGATCACCTCGATAATGTTAAGGGATGAAATTAATAATGATGAAAACGTATGTGTATCCCACCTTACTTGTGCTCGTCCTATTTACGGTCACTTTTGCCGTTAACTTACAAGCTCCGTTATATGGCGTATATGCTCAAGAAAGTAATGTTGGCTCCGTTGCTGTCACCATTGCATTTGCCGCTTATGTGGCAGGGTTACTACCGACGTTACTTTTCCTCGGAGGACTGTCTGATCGTGTGGGGCGAAAGGTGCCAATTATTATCTCATTAGCCCTAGGGATCGCCGCAACGGCTTTATTAGTGGTGTCGCCAAATTGGGCCAGTCTTTTTGTTGCTCGGCTGCTGCTTGGCGTTGGTACAGGGTTAGCAACAACGTCTGGCGCCGCTTATATGACAGAGCTAGTAGGTGAAAATAAGGCGGGCACTGCCACTGTTCTTGTTACTTCAGCCACCTCTCTTGGCTTTGGCAGCGGGGCATTAGCGACGAGCTTTAGTCTTAGTTTATACGGGCCAACGCTTTTGCCTATTAGCTATATTATTCTCTTTATATTGGGAACGGTGCTCATTATGGCATCGGCTATGATGCCGAAGACAGATAAAACAAAAAGCCTTTCATTGTTTAGACTACCTGTTTTCCCTTCAGGAACATGGGTATATGGACTTGCTATGATGTTATCTTGGGCGACAACAGGCATGATCATTGCCGTCGTCCCTTTAGAGCTGAAGGCATTGAAATTAGACCAGTGGATTGGGTTGGTTATTTTTCTTGGGATATTTGTAGGCTTTCTATGTCAGCCTCTAGCAAGAAAAATAAGCTCGTTTAAGTCGCTCACTTTAGGCCTTATTTTTATTCCTGTCGGTTTTTTTGTGATTATATTAGGGGCTGTTTCTTCTTCAATATCTTTAATTCTTATTGGCTCTTCTATCACCAGCGCGGCAAGTTATGGCTTTCTCTATCTTTCTGCCTTATATGAGTTTGGTTCTAGAGACCCTAAAAATAGAGCGAGAGCCACGGCCGGCTTGTTTATTTATGCCTATGCTGGCTTTTCAATTCCTGTTGTTCTTAGTGGCGTATTAGCCGATCTTTTTGGCGTGATAGTCGCTATGAAAATATTCATGCTTTTTATCACCATTGTGACGGTATTTATTTCGATGTTGTGTTTCTTTAAAAGAAAAAGTGCCAGCTCCCATGTTTTAACATGAGCTTTATCCAATCGTTTGGAAGGTCTATCACTCAATTCATTTTACGCAGGAAAAAAACCAATCTTTACCTTCTTTTACGACCATAAAAAAGCTCATGATGTTGCCATCATGAGCTTTTTTCACGCTTCTATTTTGGTGTTTATTTTAGTTCGTTGAGTCGATTTGCAATTGCATCGATTTCTTTACTCATACGACTAAGGTGACTCGAGTCACTGGCATTACTGCCTGTCAGTTCCTGCAAGCGAGACACAAACATACTCAAATCTTGAGATACTTTTTGTTGTTCTCCAGCGGCTACAGAAATTTGCGTTGCTTGGTCCGTAATTTGCGAGAACGCATCCACCACCTGTTGTAAATGGCTTGCTGTTGATTCTGCAGTTGTTACGGCCCTTTCTGTTTCACTGTGACCAAGCTCCATTGAAGTAACAGACTCCTTAGACGCGACTTGTAAGCGGCCTAGCACCTGCTCAATCTCGACCGCGGAGCTTTCACTTTTCGCAGCAAGGTTTCGAACTTCATCCGCTACCACCGCAAATCCACGACCCGTTTCACCAGCCCTTGCGGCTTCGATAGCGGCGTTTAGTGCCAATAAGTTCGTTTGCTCTGCGATATCCCGGATCACGCCTAGCATGCCATTGGCGCGACGACTGTCTTCGTCGAGTTGGAGGATGTTTGTCTGTGCTTGTTTCATAGCACTGGTTAATGAACGCATGGTTTCAATAACCATATTCATTTCTTTACCACTATTGCGAACGTCCTTATGTATCCGCTCAACGGTAGCTTTGGTTTCGTTGGCGTACATGGCAACATCATGAGATGTGGCACCGAGCTGTTCGGTCGCTGCGGCGAGCGTGATATTTTCATCGCTCAAACTGTTGGCTTTGTTTAAAAAGTCGTTACTAAATTTGCTTAGACGACCCGCATCACCCACTAGGTTCGCGGACTCTATGTGAATCTGCTCAAGTAATTTTTTCAACTTATCGCCATAAGCGTTAACGGCTTGACGTAAATCGCCCAGTTCATTCAACTTACCAACAACCAACTCTTTAGTACTGCCACCATCGGCTAAGTCTTGGATCTGTTGTGTCGTTTGATTGACCTTGCCAAGTAAACTACGGAAGAAGGAAACGGCAATGATGCTAACAATGATTAACAACGCGCCGATCGTTAACATAAGGAACCAACCCATATTTTGGGCCGTTTCTATCATGCGAGCTTTGGGAACGACTAAACCAATCGTCCAGCCTGTTTGAGGATGCTTGAATAAATCAACATAAGCTGCGCCCCCCAAAATCTCATCATTATCAAGAGAGACTACTTGTTTACTACCGGTCAGCTTAACCAACGCGGGTTTTAACCAAGGTAGTTCGCTGCCAAGTTGGCTTGCTGTCAGCATGCTGCCATCACTTTTGACTAATGCGGCTTTGCCTTTTGGAAAACTTAATACTTGTCCCGTTTGGTCAATAGCGAATACATAGCCTTGATTTTCTGTGCCATATTTTTCTAGCGTTTTCGTGATGCCATCCAACATCATGTCGACAGTCGAGACACCGGTGAATTTACTGTCCTCTTTCATTGGAATGGTACAAGTCACCATCGGGATGTTGGTAACGGGATCAATGTAGGCTTCAGACCATGCACAAAGCTTAACCGATGCGGTTTTACCGACCTTGTACCAACCTTCATTATGATACCCAGATCCTGCTGGATCATTGTAATCGTCTAAATAGCTCATTTTAGAGCCATCACGGCCCCAGAAAAAACTGCGACGTTCTGTGCCCTTATTAAAAGCAGAGGGTTCAGGCCAAATACCACCACCAGCGATGCTTTTGTCATCGTGATTATTAATAATGCTGGGAAATACTTTTTTGAAGAGCGCTTCATCTTTAGGAAGTTGAGACCCCGCGAGAGCCAGTGTACTGGTGAGAAGTTGAATTTTTTCCAGCTTCGCGCTGAGTAGCTCACTTAACCCTTGTTGGTTAACGGCGATTTGTTTTTGGCGTTCATCGGTAAGATCGGGCTTTACTTTTACTTCAATGACGAGATAAATACTGGCCAGAGCGAGTAAAAGAATCACGACTAAGCCTATACCTATCTGCTGACTGATTCTAATGGGGGACTTCATAAAAAAACCTCAAACTGTGCAATACATGTACTAAGACAATAGACCGATATAAAGACTCAGAGCAAGTGCATTTTGTACTCAATTTGCGATTGTTATTATTTGCTATTTAGAGCGGACCAATATGAATGAACATTTTATCGCTGACGTAACCGATTTTTTTGTTTAGTACAGTATTTCGACACCTTGATAAGTGAGGGTGCTTAATAAAGCAGGTGCAGGTTGTTGGTCGGTGATAACACAATCATAATCGCTCATTTTCCCCCATAAACAGCGGGATTCTGTGTCGAATTTTGTGCTGTCGATCACTAAAATACGATAGTGGCAATGTTCCACTAACGCTTCTCTGGCCATGACTTCTTCATCAGTAAAATCAAATAAGCTGCCTTGTTTATTGGTTGCTGCCACAGAAAAAATACCAATATCGGCGCGATAGCGTTGGAAAAAACGCATGGCATCGCCGCCAATCACATCTTGGTCACGCATCCGTACACGCCCGCCCGAAATCGTCAGCTCGCAATCGGGGTGTTCACATAAGTTGCGCGCGGCATGCAAGTTAGTCGTCATGACTTGCAGACCTTTAAACGGTGCGAGTTGGCTCGCCACTTCAGCAACACTTGAACCGCTGCCGAGAAAGATCGATTGATAATCCGCAATCTTACTCACACAAAGGTCGGCGATATGTTTTTTGCCCGCGGCATGACGAATCCGTCGTTGGTCAAAGCTGATATTTTCGCGATGAGGAAACGGAATGACTTCGCCGTGGCTACGCAGTATTAGCCCTTTTTCTGTTAATAATCGAATGTCTGAACGAATGGTTTGCACCGAAACCGAAAACTGGTCTGCGACGGCTTGTAACGTCTGTCTTCCTTGTAAATTCACCCATTGGACAATGTCGTGATGTCGCTTGTTCATAGGATTTAGTCCTTTTTAGTGTGTTTTTTTACGTGGCTTTTCGAAACGAAAGAAGATCGGTATTAAACGAAAACTTTTTGTCACTATAGTGTCAAATTGTGTCGGTATTGTTGCAACTCCCTTATCAAAAAGAGAGTTTCCCAATGACCGTCAAGAAGACTTTATTGATATGCGCAGCGGCACTTGCTTTTCCTCTTTCTGCGCAAGCTCAAGAGACGTTGACCCTTTATACCAGTCAGCCAAACAAAGACGCACAAATGACAGTGGACGCTTTTGAAGCGGCAAACCCGAATATCAAAGTGGAATGGGTTCGCGATGGCACCACGAAATTGATGACAAAGTTGCGCGCTGAATTGTCTTCTGGCGTGGTGAAACCTGATGTGTTGTTAATCGCCGACAGCGTGACGATGGAATCCATGGTGTCGGACGGTTATTTAGAATCCTACCTAAGCCCTAACCGTGCAAAATACGAAGACAGCTTGTACAGCGACAAAGGTTATTACTACGGCACAAAATTGATCACGACGGGCATTGTTCGTCATCAAAAAGCACCACAGCAGCCAACGGATTGGTCGGATCTAGCAAAGCCTGACTATAAAAACCAAGTGGCTATGCCAAGCCCACTTTATTCTGGCGCGGCGTTGATCCATTTGGCGACGTTGACGGACGAAAAATCGTTAGGTTGGAATTACTACGAGCAATTGCATACTAATCAAGTGAAAGCTCAAGGTGGCAACGGCGGCGTATTAAAAGCCGTTGCGTCAGGCACAAAACCGTATGGCGTCATTGTGGATTTCTTGGCCATTCGCGAAGCGGCGAAAGGCTCGCCAATCGAGTTTATCTTCCCTAAAACGGGCGTAAGCATGGTGACGGAACCTGTTGCGATTATGAAAGGCGCGAAAAACAAAGCGGCCGCGAAGCGTTTTGTGGATTTTCTATTGTCCAAAGACGGCCAGCAGCTGGTATTGGAGCAAGGTTATTTGCCCGCTCGTGGTGACATCGGCGTCCCAGCCGGCTTTCCTAAGCGTGACGCGATTCGTTTGATGCCATTCGATGCCGCGAAGACCCTAGAAAACAATGAAGTGAATAAAGCCCGCTTCAGCAAGATCTTCGAAGGTTAAGCAGAATGACACCTTCTTTGTTTAAAGCACGTGTTATGGATGGATTGACGATGGACAGCCAGCTTCGCTGGTTGTCCATCGGACTCTTCATCTTGATTGCGACCTTGAGTGTCGTGCCCAGTTTGCGTTTGCTGGTGGAAGCGCTAAGTCATGTTACGTTTTCGGCGTCATCGCCTTTGGCAGAGGTATTACGCAGTGAGCGTACTTGGGTTGCCTTGAGAAACAGTTTTTATACGTCTGGTTTAGGTACCTTGATTGCGGTGATTCTGGGTTGCGGTTTTGGCTTTATTGTCACCTTGACGAACATTCGTGGTCGCGCGATTTGGGTGTTTTGTTTCATGTTGCCGATGATGATCCCACCCCAAGTTACGGCGCTGAGTTGGTTGCAACTGTTTGGACCGGCGAGCCCTATTTTAAACACATTGGGCATGGCGCCAGCGTTAGGCAGCCCACAGCCGATGTATTCAGCAGAAGGCATTGCCTTGTTGTTGGGAATCCAAAGTGCGCCCTTGGTGTATCTCGCGCTTCGAACGCAACTTATTGCATTACCGCAAGACTTAATGGAAGCCGCGCAGTTAGCAAAAGCATCTCAGTGTCGAGTTTGGTTCGACATCATAGTGCCGTTGTGTCGCAGTGCGATTATCGCGGGTGCCGCATTGGCATTTGTGTCGTCACTGGGTAATTTTGGTATTCCTGCAATGCTGGGTATTCCCGCCGGTTACATTGTTTTGCCTACCTTGATTTATCAGCAAATGGCGGGATTCGGTAACGATATGCTGAGCCAAGTGGCTGGGTTATCGATGATCATCGCTTTATTGGTTTTGGCGGGCATGTTGTTACAGCAATGGTTACAGCAACGCAGCCGTTATGCCTTACTGGGTCACACGGCGCAGTCGATTTCATTTCGGCTACAGCGCTGGCGTTTGCCATTGGAAGTGCTGTTGGCCTTGGTACTTTGTTTTATTTTAGTCGCGCCTTTGTTTGCCTTGGTAGTGAGTTCATTGGTGCCCGCTTTGGGCATGCCTCTCACCGCTGATACCATTACTTTTTCTGCGTTTTACGAGATGATCAGCCGCCAAGGTGTGACCGCAAGAGCGTTTGAAAATAGCGTTTTCTTGGCTTTTTCCTGTGCTTTGGTTCTCATGTTGGTGTCCTTGCCTTTGGGCTATTTGTTGATGCGTTTGCCAATGCGCACCAGAGCCGTGATTGCCAGCTTGATCGAAGTGCCTTACGCCATTCCCGGTATTGTCTTGGCGATTGCCTTTATTTTGTTGTTTGCCAAACCCTTGCCGTTTATCCAAGTGAGCCTGTACGGCACCTTGGGCATTATTTTTTTGGCGTACCTTTCTTGCTTTTTGAGTGTGTGCTTGAAGCCAGTATTAAGTGCCATGTCTCAGTTGGATCCTGCGTTAGAAGAAGCCGCTCAGCTGGCTGGAGCAAGACCAATACAGCGTTTGATCGACATTATTTTACCTCTCACGGCACCCGCTTTTTTCGCGGGTGGGTTATTGGTATTTCTTATCTCGATCAATGAACTGACGGTGTCGGCTTTGTTGTGGAGCGCGGGTAACGAAACCTTAGGCGTACTGATTTTTAACCTAGATGAAAGTGGCGACAGCGTACTGGCGTCAGCCATTGCCGTGCTGGTGGTGTTGCTGGTCGCAGGACTGATGAGTCTATTGAGCTTGTTTGCTTCGCGTCTGCCGAAAGGAGTGATTCCATGGCACGATTAATATTAGACAATATCCATAAATCTTTTCATGGCGAGCCCGTTGTTAAGGGCTTGAGTCTGACTATTGAACCTGGCGAATTTGTCGCGCTGCTTGGGCCAAGTGGCTGTGGTAAGTCGACGATTCTAAGAATGTTAGCGGGATTTGAACCGGTTTCCGGCGGACAAATCATTCACGGAGCCGACTGTCTTTCTAGCGCGAGACAGCATGTTCCGACGGAAGACAGAAATTTCGGCATGGTGTTCCAATCTTATGCGCTGTGGCCGCACATGAGCGTCAAAGACAATGTTGGCTATCCGCTTAAAGTGCAAAAAATCAATGTGGCGGAACGCAATAAACGCATTCAAGAAGCCTTGGAAATCGTTCAGCTCGAAGACTACGCCGATCGGTTGCCAGCGCAGCTTAGCGGCGGACAACGTCAGCGTGTGGCCTTGGCTCGAAGCTTGGTGACCGAACCGGATGTGGTGTTATTTGATGAGCCGCTGGCGAACTTAGATCGTCATTTACGTGCCACCATGGAAGAAACCTTCCGCGCGTTTCATAAGCGCACGGGTGCGACCATTGTGTATGTGACGCATGATCAATCCGAAGCTATGTCGTTGGCGGATCACATCGCGGTCTTAAACAAAGGCCAATTAGTGCAATGGGGAACGCCGCAGGAATTGTACGCGACGCCGAAGAACACTTGGTTGGCGAACTTTATTGGTCGAGGTTCCGTGTTGAACGTGGAAGCGGTTGAACCACAGCAATACATTAATAGCGCCGATTTACATCGTTTGATTGCTGGTTATTCACCACAAAAAATCACCAGTAATGTATTGGTTCGACCACAAGATATTGTGTTTGTCGATGCGAGTACCGATGCCAGTCTTGATTCACTTGAAGTGAGCGTGCGCAACTGTATTTTCCGTGGTGAGCGTTATGACATCGAATTAACGCTAGATAATGGCCAGACATTATTGGCTTACAGCGATGTGCCGATGACGCTCAGCAGCAAATGTCATGTTCGTCTTGGGCAAGCTTGGTCGCTTGAGAGTGAATCATGAACGTCAGCATTGATATTCTCAGCGGCGCAGGTCGAAAAACGGCTGCCGCGATTTTGGTCACTTATCAAGCGTCACCTCACGCTAGAACGCTGCGCTTTTTGCTCGATGCTGGTGGCGCGTTAGAAGCGGGTGAAGCCAAGGGCTGGACACAACCCGATAATTTGGATGCCATATTCATTTCCCACGATCACCAAGATCACATGGGCGGGTTAGACGGCGTCGACAGCAAGGTTCCGGTTTATGCGACCTTGTTGGTGCAGAAACAACTACCGAGTCATCTGAATTTACAGACTTTGCCGGTGTGCGGCACGACGGTGGTTGAAGGCATTGACGTCACCACGGGCTCCGCAGGACATTCATTTGGCGGTGTTTGGTTGCATCTCAATATTGGGAAGGGTGTGTTTTACAGTGGTGATTTTAGTCTGGAATCCACTTTATATCCTTTCACTATGCCGCCGAAAGCCAGCATCGCCTTGCTCGATGCGTCTTATGGTTTGTATGACAACTCGTTAGAGCAATGTAAAAGTGCCTTGGTGAATTTTCTCGACGATGAACGAGCGTTACTAATGCCGGTGCCACAAAGCGGCCGCGCATTAGAAATTGCGTGCTGGCTTACGTCTTTTGGTTTCGACGATTGGACATTGGGCGACGATTGTTTGTCGCCAGAGTCGGCTTTGTCCGCGCCAATAGAAGGTATTTGCACCGAGGTTCGTCCTATTTTAGAACGTATTAAGCGTCAGCCGTTTAACCCAAACGCCAAAGTGGTGTTATGCGGTGACCCTGATGGCATGAGTGGCGAAGCGGAAGTGTTACTGCAGCAGCCCGAGCGTTATTTGCCCGTTTATACCGGACACCTTCCTGAACACGCGCGCCAGGCTGTTAGTGAAGACAAGGCACATTTTGTCCGTTGGAACGTGCATCCTCGAAAGCGAGACTTAAAACGCCTTGTCGATCATCTAGAGTGCGATGTGTGTTCGCCTCTTTTTCACCATATGAAAGATCTAAATGAATGGCGACAGGCTCTTGGCCCAAGCGTCACTGCAGATTCTTATACTGAGTTAGATTATACAGAGTTAGATTATGACCTTACTGTCTAAGCCTTTTGTCTTTGCTCGTCATGCGCAAAGCGAGTACAACGCCGCATTTCGCATTGGTGGTTTTACCGACAGCCCATTGAGTGAAAAAGGCATACAACAAGCCCAACAAGCAGCGCCGATTCTGAATGCTATTGGGTGGAGCGCGGTGATTACCAGCACGCTGCAACGCACTCAACAAACGGCGTTTCATGCGGTGCCTGAACACGCCATTTTACCCTACGAGCAGCTTAAAGAACGTAATTGGGGGGACTTAGAAGGTTGTCCTATTGAGCAGCAACTAGCCTATGAAATCACGCCGCCCAATGGTGAATCTTGGCATGACTTTGAAACCCGTGTTATCAGCACGCTAAACACCATTTTAAGTGAACACGACTGGCCGTTAATCATTGCGCATTCGGGCGTGTACCGCGTGTTGAATAACGTGATTAATGGCACACCGTATTGCCCCAGAATTGGTAACGTTACCCCCATTTCTTTCGCCCCCAGCCAAGATGAAAACGGCTGGACTATCTCCCCTTTTAAAGGAAATTTCGTATGACTCCAAACGCCGTTATTGTTGATTTAGATGGCACCCTTGCTGAATTTGATCACACCCAAGTTGCCCATTGGGTATTGGGCGCTGAAAAGCATTGGGACCCATTTTTCGAGCACATGAAACATGCGCCAGTGATCGAAGATGTCTTGCGTTTGGTAAATATTCTCAAGCAACAAGGTCAACATATTTTAATTTGCAGTGGTCGCCCAGAATCTCATAAGCAACATTCGATTGATTGGATTCAAAAACACAATATACCGTGCGATGGTATGTATTTGCGTCCTGATAATGCCGACGCTGTGCCTGATGAAGAAGTCAAAAAAGCCTTGTTAGAGCAAATTCATCGCGATGGTTTTTCGCCTTGGCTGGTTTTAGATGATCGCGATGCAGTGGTACAAGGCTGGCGTAATTTGGGACTGACTTGCTTACAGTGCGCGCCGGGGGACTTTTAACCGCTGCGTGCAATGGCGTTTTTGACGTGCTAACCTTTCCTAAATTTAAATCGGAAAGGTTCACTTCGTACCATGAAAACTCTACTCGCAATTTTTTTTATTGTGGCGGTGGTTGGCTGTAGTAAAAAAGAGCTATACGGCAATTTACAATACAGCCATGCCAGTTCGTGTGACCGCTTAAAATCGACCCAATACGATGATTGCATGAGTCAATACAATGACTCGTATGAGGACTATACCCAAAAACGCACAGGTACATTTAATAAATAGAATGATGTGCCCCGTGTTTCGTCAAAAACCAACACCTTGTTAGTGATCATCGTTTGGGAAAGTATGGGTACATTGACGAAAGGTTATGTTGTATGTCTTGGCTACATGGATTGTGTGCCTTGGTGAGTCATCGTTGTTCTAGAAAATCGTGTCCAGTCGCCTGCTTCCATGTAGGGCGCGTTGTCTAAAGATTTGTTGTAAAGGTAAATCCAGCCTCGACCATACGGCGAAAAAATACGTTTTCGAATGTACATTGAAGTGTCTACCGCATTTGGATCGTAGCCTTCAAGCCGATCAAGTTCTTCTAAAATCTCATCCGATACGTCATACCATTCCACCCGAATTCGACCACCGTCGTCATGGGTTGATACAATGCCTGGGAAATCGCCTAAATTGTGCATACGGAAGCCCGTCAACCAGCCAAGACCGATGCGTTTGCATTCCGAAATTAACGTATGATTGTTTAAACCTTCGCGAAGAGTTCCATATACAGCGACAATGTTGGTGGGCATGTTGAATTCCATCTTATAGCTATCAAAGTGCACACGATGGACTTGCTTAGAGTGCATTTCAAGCTCTGTAGAGGGAAATTACATTGCCATGACACAACCTTGATGTATTCATGAAACTACGAGCCCTGAGACGCAGTTTTGTAAGCAGATCTGTTCATCAGCAGTGGTTTTTTTCATGGTCGAGTAACCAGCGCTTTCGTTCTAATCCGCCTGCGTATCCGGTTAAACTGCCGTCTTTGCCAATCACCCGATGGCAAGGAATGACAATGGCAATGCGATTCATACCATTAGCGCGAGCGACAGCTCGAACCGCTTTGGGGTTATTTAAGCGTGTGGCTTGTTCTTGATAACTTGCGGTTTCGCCATAAGGAATTGTGCCAAGCGCTTGCCAGACGCCATTCTGAAAGTCGGTGCCAGGCGTGTGAAGCGGCACGGTGAAATGTTGTCGGTTGCCTAAGAAGTATTCTTCTAACTCTTGTTTGAGTTGCTTCGTATGTGCGTTTTCACCCGCGACAATAGGGGCTTTTAGACGACGCTGTAAATCTTCAAATTCGGTTTCTAACATGCGTCGATCAACAAATTCTAGCAAGCAAATACCGTCGTCCGTGGCGCACACAAACATAGGACCAATCGGTGTGGTAAGTCGGTCGATTAGAATCACTGGATTCTCCAAATTAAGGGTCGGCGAATGGCCGAGTATTTTTTTAAAAGTGTAACCGAAACCACTCAAAGAGTCGTAGCCTGAATCCAATGCAGCGTTAGTCGCACTTTTCCCTGTTTTCAATTCCTGAAACGCATAATTAATACGATACATGCGCTGAAAGGTTTGAAACGTCATGCCGTAATGTTGATTAAACCAACGTCGAACAAAGATCGGTCGTATGTTGGCTTCTCTTAATTGCTGATCGGTGATTTTTGCTTTGGTGCAGTCTCGTACCAAATCCATTGCGGCTTTCACTTCATCAGGTGCTTCATGCGCATTCTCTGTTGGACGGCAGACTTTACAAGGACGAAATCCGGCGTCCATTGCGTCTTTAAAATGAGTATAAAACAGTACGTTCTCACGCTTTGGTTTACGGGCTCGACACGTCGCAATACAAAAAATCGACGTGGTTTTGACGCCGACAAAAAACACACCCACGTAACTAGGTTCTCGACTCAACAAGGCTTGATAATAACCGTCGGCTTGCTTCTCATTTGTTATTAACATGTTTTTGTCCGTTGCTGGTTATCAGTTTAAATGCCACTGAGTCAGGTTAGCGTGATTTACTTGTTCGCAACAACCGAAAACTGGACGAGCATTTTTAATTTTCTATCGAAGAGCATGTTTAGTTAAATAGCGTGAAGAATCCTTTGTCACTCTGTCTGATACTCCTTATTATTCGTTCTCTCTTTTGATACTTTTCTGACTCGCATACGGGTCTTTTTAGGACGATGTTATGGATTACAGTCTATTTACCATTTCACTTTTGATTGGAACGGGGTTTATTGCTGGCATTATAAATACACTGGCGGGTGGCGGTTCTAATTTAACGTTACCGGCGTTAATGGTCATGGGCATGCCTGCCGACATCGCCAATGCGACCAATCGCGTTGGCGTGTTCTTACAGAATGTCACCGCCACATTTGGTTTTCGCCAAGCCAAAAAGCTCGACACTGCGGACATCATGCCGGTGATGATTCCGTCTTTATTGGGTGGCGTGGTCGGTGCGTTTGCCGCGAGTTACGCACCCGAAACATGGCTTAAGCCGCTGTTGCTAAGCGCGATGATCGGCATGACGTTAATTATGATCATTCGTCCTACCTTAATCGCTCCGCCAGAAGGCACTGTACCTTTTAAAGTAAGTGAAAAGCCGAGCGCGTGGATCGCTCTGTTTATTGCCGGTATTTACGGTGGATTTGTCCAAGCGGGGGTGGGTTTTATTTTAATTGCAGCGCTAGCAGGCACATTGCGCTACGACCTTGTTCGCACCAATGCGTTAAAAATGGTCTGTACACTGGGCTTCACTGCACTGGCGTTGGGGGTGTTTATCTGGAATGACCAAATCCTCTGGATTCCCGGTTTAATACTCGCTTCTGGCACCATGTTAGGTTCTTATCTTGCGGTAAAAATGGCGATTAAAGCCAACCCAAATCACCTCAAATGGTTCCTTTTCATCATGACGGTGTGTGGCAGTGCCGCGGCGTTATTGAGTGATTGACTATTTGTATTCTGAATAAAGGATAAGCCATCAATGTACGCACCAAAACATTTCGAAGTGAAGGATCAAGCTGAGTTGCTTGAATTTATTAACGCATTTCCTTTCGCTTCCCTAGTGACCAATGGCACAGAGGGCTTAAACGCCGATCATATACCTATGAGGGTTCACGTCGATGCTGACAGCAAAGTGTTCCTACAGGGACACATCGCCAAAGCAAATACACTTTGGCAAAAAGTCGCGAACAAAGCCGATGTGTTGGTCATATTCCAAGGTGAGAATGCCTATATCTCACCCAACTGGTACCCATCGAAACAACGTGATGGCAAAGCCGTCCCTACGTGGAACTATCAAGCTGTTCATGTCAAAGGCTCAATCGAATTCATTCATGACGTTGAGTGGAAACTGGCACTGTTAGAAAAACTCACCAACATACATGAGCAAACCCAGTCTGCCCCTTGGTCAATGTCCGATGCACCACAGGAATACATAGATAGACTGCAAGCTGCTGTTGTTGGAGTAGAAATAGAAGTGACGGACATACAAGGTAAATTCAAACTCAGCCAAAACCAAAGTGATGAGAATAAAAGTGGTGTACGAGAGGGTTTAACCACAACAAAGCATTCTATGGCGGAGCTGATTCAAAAGGTTAATTAATTTTATCTCTGTCCATTATCTAAGGCTACTTTTCAATGCTAAAGGCGGCATTTTACAAGGCGCAGTCAGCTCTATTTTGTATCTCTCATTGAAGTCAATTCATTTATCTTGTCTATGTTGAAAGGCCGCTAGGTTCAGGGATAAATAAAAAAATGCACATTTTTTGCTTATTTTTATAAAAAAGGGCATATTACGAGAGTGGTTGAATCAAATTGGTGCAACCAGCTAAAGGTTTGATTTTAAGTGCATGATTCAAATCGTATTTTTATGTCCGGCATCATTTCTTATACATAGATACCCTAAGGATATTTTATAGAATAAATAGTAAGTAGCTCGATCACTTTTTATTCTATAAAACTTCCAATTATCTATGACGCCTTTTAGGCGCTGTCGAAAGTCATCACCATGCAGCAGCTTTAAAAAGATATCAAAAAATACATGTATGGAAAATACTTACTATTACATTAGGAGAGAAAATGAAATTAATAAGAGAATTTTTTTTAGGCTGTTTAGTCGCCTTTAGTACAAGTGCTTTTGCTGAAGAAGCAAGCTCGTTTAAGCAAAGCATTGCTTCATTCAGTGAAAGTGTCGACGGATTTTTTAACGATTATACTGGTTGGTTTGTCGGTTTAATTTTTAAAAGCGTACCAATTGGTGAGGTGGGCTTTCCAATCATTGTTGGTTGGTTATTGCTAGCCGCTCTGATCTTTACTCTTTACTTTGGCTTTGTTCAGTTTAAACGTGCTGGCATGGCGATTGATATCGTAAAGGGCAAATACACTGACCCTAATGCTAAAGAAGACGGTGAAGTATCCCACTTCCAAGCGTTAACAACGGCGCTGTCAGGTACGGTTGGTCTTGGTAATATTGCCGGTGTTGGTGCAGCGTTGGCTATTGGTGGACCGGGTGCGACTTTCTGGATGATCGTATGTGGTCTTCTAGGTATGGCATCTAAGTTTTGTGAGTGTACTTTAGGTGTGAAATACAGAACGGTTTTACCATCAGGTGTTATCTCTGGTGGTCCAATGTATTACTTAAGCCAAGGTCTTGCTGAAAAAGGCTTAGGCGGTTTAGGTAAAGTATTGGCCATTGGTTTTGCGCTAATGTGTATTCTAGGCGCGTTAGGTGGCGGTAACATGTTCCAAGCTAACCAAGCTCACGCCATGCTTACTTACGCTTTTGATGTTCCAAGCGAATACGGCGTTATTACAGGTCTTGTACTTGCTGCTTTAGTATTCTCGGTTATCGTTGGTGGTATGCCATCAATTGCATCGGTAACAGAGCGAATTGTTCCGTGGATGGCGGGTTTGTATATAGGTATGGCGATCATTGTCATTCTTGCGAATATTAGCCAAGTTGGCGCTGCATTCAGTGCTATTTTTGAAGGTGCATTTACCGGTGCTGGTGTTGCTGGTGGTTTTATTGGTGCATTGATTCAAGGTTTGAAACGAGCAACATTCTCGAATGAAGCCGGTGTTGGTTCAGCAGCGATTGCTCACTCTGCGGTTAAAACAAAAGAGCCTATTACGGAAGGTCTAGTATCATTGTTAGAGCCGTTCATCGATACGGTTGTGATTTGTACAATGACCGCTTTGGTTATCACAATTGCAGGCTTGAACGTGGGTCCATTCGATGGCAGCGGTTTAACAGGTGTAACTCTGACCGCAGCATCATTTACTGAAACAGCTGGCGTATTTAAGTACTTACTAGCGTTAGCGGTTGTGATGTTTGCATTCTCTACGATGATTTCTTGGTCATACTACGGATTGAAAGCATGGACTTACTTGTTCGGTGAAGGTAAGAAAATCGAATTGGTCTTTAAACTGATGTTCTGTGTTTTTGTTGTTATTGGTGCCACTATCCAGTTTGGTGCGGTTATCGACTTCTCTGATGCGGCTATCTTCGCAATGTCTATTTTTAACATTATCGGCTTATACTTCTTGATGCCTATTGTTAAGAAAGAATTGGCATCGTTTATTGCTCGCGTGAAGTCTGGTGAGATCAAAACGTACGAGAAATAATCACGGTATAAACGTTATTAAGTAATCAAGTAATCAAGTAATTAAGTAATTAAGTAATTAAGTAATTAAGTATTATAAAAGCCCACTACCGTGGGTTTTTTTATACGTTAGTTTCATCATTAAAAAGTGTCATTAATATATCTGCACGATAGAGAAAAATATGAACGAAAATGATTCTTGTGTTGTTAATCTAGAGCGAAGCATTCTTAAGGATGGACCTGATTTTCTATCGCACAAACTCTTTATCTATAACGATACTGTCTACATAAGGCCAACACTCATCGCGATGTCGTTTTGTGTCATATATATTGTAGTGGGGTGTTTTTTAATGGGGCTTTCACTATACATTTTTGGGTTTTCAACGAAATACGACCTTGTCATTTTTTTAGGTGGCTTTGGTATTGCGATTACAACGTTTGGATTTTCCCTTATTAGACCTTTCCTGCGTCACTCCAGCTTTAATAAGCGATTAGGTATCTTTAATAACCATAAAGATCATAATGTTCAGTTACAGAACATTGTTTCCTTTCAAATAAACAACAAAATTATTAAACGTAAGCATGGGCTAAATTACCCTTGTTATGAACTGAACTTACTGACTCAACATGGTCGCAGAATTAACATCCTGAACCATAATGACCTACAGCAAATAGAGCATGACGCCTCGTTATTAGAAGCGTTTTTACATATTGAGGTCAGAGACTACTGCAAGGAAATTATTCTATAAGAATAGAAGGCTAGCCATCGGCCTTTTTTGAATCAAAGTGATGATCTACTAGAATATTTTAAGTTAATATCAGTAAAGACCAATATAATAAAGAATATACAGGTCTTTGATCTGCTTTTAGTCTTTAAATAAATCAAGTGTTTCCGGCATGTACGCCTTCACAAATAAAGATCCAAATGTAGTTAGTTGTGTGGTTTGAATAAGGTTTTCAGTTTTTATTAATGTGTCATACCCAAATCACGCGACACTTTTTCTACAAAACCCGCGCATTTGACTGTTTCACGGAAAGCGTATCTCGTCCGATTTTTTGGTATCGATGTGTATTGCTAAAAGGCTTGAACCTATATCGAGTGATATTTTCTGATTTTTAAGGTCGTTTATTTTATGAAAACTGAGCTAGTAACAACCCTTAAAAGGCAGGCGACCAAAATCTTAGCGGATCTTCATCAAACGAAAGAGCCCGTGCTGATTACAGAACATGGTCAGCCATCAGCCTATCTTCTTGATGTTTCAGATTATGAATTTATGCTTGAGCGCATGAAAATATTAGAAGGCATAGTCCGCGGGGAAGCAACGATACAGGATGGACGAACGCTTTCTAATGATGACGCTAAGGAGAGAATGTCTAAATGGCTCAAGTAACATGGACGCAGCCCTTGAGAACGTAAACGAACTAGCCGAATACATTGCACTATCTAACCCACAGGCGGCTAGAGCACTTGTGAAAAATATTTTTGCGACTGTTGATAGGCTGGATGTATTCCCTTTGTCAGGCCGTATTCCAGAAGAACTTAACGAATTCAACTATCGGGAAGTCATTGTTAATCCCTGTAGAGTTTTCTATAAAATTCAAAATGATGACGTTTATATTTTGTACGTACTGCGTCAGGAAAGAGACGTCCGGCGTTATATCATTGAATTGAGTAAAAACTGATGCCCTATGGAAATTCGACAGTTTAAAACTGCTGATGCAAAAGCCATTACCAATCTTTTCCACGGTTCAGTGCATTCAATTCTTGGTGTTTGACGTGTGAACGAAGACCATGCAGATCTACATTGGCGATTTTCGCCGCATCGGTGCCTTTTAATTAGTAACCCTGTCTCTTTCAAAACACGCTACTTCGTACTCGGGCTAATGTCTGGGTTATCGTGCATTGCTGTGACCAGCAACAAACGACGTTCAGGCCAGAAAATGTTTCGATTCAATGATTGGCTTTTCACAGTGTGAGTGCGAAAAATGGCGGTCTTACATAAGGGGAATAAAAACCGCTCCGTGATAGGTGCCTATCACTGAGGATTTATGGCGGTGTTTTGATTAATTGCAGGCGAGCGTGTCTACGTCTGACAATACTGCGTAATAGGTTAGGCTTGGTTTAATTGAACTGGTCATTTTTTTGGCTTCGAAAGTCGCCGGTATAGTGATGCTTTTATAGTTATTA
Organism: Marinomonas maritima; assembly: GCF_024435075.2. NCBI lineage: Bacteria > Pseudomonadati > Pseudomonadota > Gammaproteobacteria > Oceanospirillales > Oceanospirillaceae > Marinomonas > Marinomonas maritima. The sequence goes on from NZ_JAMZEG020000005.1 coordinate 151,412, forward strand.
AGGGTAATCTCTGGTTTGGTTAAATACCCTTTGGATGCAATGGTTCTACTGGCATTTATGCTGGCTTGAATGTCTAATTTTAGTGCTTTCCCATCTTTGTCCAGTAGTTTAGAGAGCATTTTGAGTTCATCTGGGGTGAATGAAAATGCGGCATTTAAAGAAAGGCTAGCTTCCTCGTTAGCGTTGTAATACAGCTCTTCTGCCGCCAAGGTCATGGTAACGATTTTTAATCGGCCAGCGTCGGGGCGCTTTTGGAGTAATCCTAGTTCAGAGCAAGACATCTGATAGCGTTCAATAATTAGACCCTTTATTACAGTATAACCAGAGGCCTTTTTATTTGAGTTTACGGTTGCCGAATTTGACTCTGATTGAACAACCACTCCACTTTTCAACTCATGGTTTTCTGCCCAGTTATAGACTATTTGATTGGGTGCGATGGCGAGCGCTTCTACTTTCAAGCTGGCTTCTTGTAATGCCAGTAGCGCATTTTCTTTTGTTTCTCTCTCTGTCGCGCAAGCCGATAGTGCCTGCCGTTTTTCATCAGAGGTTATATTCTTTGCGTCTTGAATTGGGTGATTCGTCAAACAGGTTAAAAAATGTGTATTTGAAGTGACGTATTTTAAAGATAATTTCTTTTCTTCGGTGATGGCTTTAAGTAGATCTGCAATGGTTTTACTTGGAGACATCTCATCGCTTTTAGAAGGGTAATATTCTTGATAAATTCTTCCTTTATATCCTGAATTTGGGTTTTCGTTTGTAGTCGTCGAAAAATCTAGCGTACTGAGGCAGTTAGACGTGAAAGGAGAGCGATAGCCACTTGCGACACAAACTTGTCCGACCCTTAGCCCTAGTTGCCCATTCAAAGAAACATAGGTTGTTTGTAATGGGTGGCCTTGGATAAACCACTTGGAAGGGTGCATTCCAACGCCATCGTTCTGAGCGGAGACGGTTAGACTATCCACCACATTGAGTTGAGTGTTTGAGCAAGCGGTTAATAGTGAAATAAAAATAAGATAGAGTAGAGAGCGCATAACAGCTTGCCTTTTTTATTTACGATTTCCTGACAAAGATAGATTGTTTTTCGATCATCGGCAAGTTCGCCTTTAGGGTAATCCTTTTAAAAAGCATCATCTTCAGTTCTTCAGTAGTTCTTCAGTGCTCGCGGCCTTTTAAACACCTTTCTTGCTTTGTCTATTTCTTCTCGCATAAAACATCCTTCGGCATGGTCGTTGATGAGTCCCATGGACTGCATGAAGGCGTACAGTGTTGTTGGGCCGACAAATTGCCAGCCACGCTTTTTAAGTTCTTTCGAAAGGGCGACAGACTCTTCGCAGATCGTTTGCGTTTCTGGTGGGGGAAGGGTGCTTGCGTTGGGTTCGTAACGCCATAAAAACGCCGCCAAAGATCCTTCTATTTCTATCATTTCTATTGCGCGTTTAGCGTTGTTGATGACGGCGAGAATCTTGCGTTTATTTCGCACAATCCCTTTGTTATTAAGCAGTTTTTCGACATCGTCATCATCAAATAACGCCACTTTGTTGAAGTCGAAATGATAAAACGCGCGACGAAAATTTTCGCGCTTAGTCAGAATGGTTCGCCAGCTCAGGCCTGATTGAAACGTTTCTAGGCAGAGCTTTTCAAACAAACGCCGATCGTCATCAATAGGAAAGCCCCATTCCGTATCGTGGTAATCAGGGAAGTCTGGTGCAGAGCTCGCCCATGCGCAGCGGTGGTTATCGTCTGTCATGATTTTAGTCATGGGTCAGTCGTCTTTTGCGGCTTGTAAACGGCTCAAATCAGCGCCGACGATCGCGTCTAGGTGTCGGGTGATTTTCTCTGCGCTCCAATTCCACCAAGCCATGTTTTGTAATGTTTGAATCGTACTGTCATCAAAGCGATATTTGATGATTTTTGCAGGGTTGCCTCCGACGACGCTGTAAGCGGGAACATCAGCAGTGACCACAGATTTGCTGGCGATGATGGCGCCGTTTCCGACGGTGACGCCGGGCATGAGGGTGGCGTCGTAGCCAATCCACACATCGTTTCCTACTGTCGTATCACCTTTATAGGGGAGATCACCTTCTTTGGGCGCGGCTTTTTCCCAGCCATTGCCGAAGATGTAAAACGGATAAGTCGAGAACCCTGCATTGGCGTGGTTTGCGCCATTCATGATGAATTTGACGTCTTTTGCGATAGCACAAAACTTGCCGATAATTAATTTATCCCCAATAAAATCAAACTGATAAAGCACATTTTTTTCGAAGCGTTCAGGCCCGTCAGGATCGTCATAGTAGGTGTAATCGCCGACAATGATATTGTCACGGCTAATGAAATTTTTAAGATAACCCACTTGTGGGAATCCATTCATAGGTTCTTTGTTATCTGGGTTTGGTCCTTTCATTTGTTGTCCTATTCCACTGGTGTTGTTAACTGTCAATCACATGCAAGGCGCGGTATTCGTCGTAGGCGAATTGGTCTGTCATGCCACTGATGTAGTCTTGGATTAAACGGCAACGGAAGTAGAACTCCCAAGCATTGTCGCTGATGGCTTCAAGTTCGCTGCCTTTGAAGTGATTTTTAAAGCCCGTTAGTTTTTCAATGGCTTGTTGGTAAGCGGCGAGATGTTTGCCTGAAAGCTTATTGCACAATCGAGTCTCATAAATGGGCGTTTCTTTTGCTTTGTTGATGATACGAGTGAAGGTATTTTTGTCTAACGTGAGCAGTGGTTTGTAGATGTCTAATAAACCAGTGATGATTCGATAACCTTGTAATTCGCGTTTTTGAACTTCTTTGGCGCTGAAAACGTATTTAAAGGCCACGGCTTTGAGGGTTTCTAGTAGAGCATGACAGGTGCTTTTGTCTTCTACCAAGGCCTGATTGTATGTGCCGTTGAATATGGCTTCAATGTTGTTTTTAAACTGATTACTGGCGTGTTCAACCGCGCGAGTGTTAATCGCAACACGAAAAGAGACGAAAAAATCGCCTACGATATTGGATACTATGTAGCGTTCTTTGGATTTTTTAATTAGCTCTTCCATTAAGCTTTTTTCGTTATCTTTCACTGAGTAGCGTTGGCTTTGCTCAATAAACTCTTCTTTTAGCTTGCCGAGGAGTTCATCAAATTTCAGAATGCCTTTTTCCACAGCGTCTTCGATGTCGGCAATACAGTAGGAAATATCGTCTGCGGCTTCCATCACATAGGCAAATGGCGAGCGACAACCTTCTTGTATTTCCAGTGCTTTATTGATGTCTTTGATAATGGGAACTTCACTCAGATAAAAGCCAACTTTCTTTTTCAAGTAGCTTTGTGGGTCATTTTCTTCTTCTTTGGGTTTGTCCTGATCAGCTCGTCGAGTGTATTTAATAATGCCGGACATTTGCGTGTAGGTTAAATTAAGCGTTTGGAGTGAATGAACGATACGCAAGGCCTGCGCATTGCCCTCAAAGCTGCCTGTATCTTGTTTCAGTGGTGATAGCATTTCATCTGAGTCTTTTATGTCTTCTCGTTCGAAAAGTTCTGTGATGTGGTCATGGAACCATTGTTTTATCGCTTCTTCACCAAAATGACCAAAAGATGGGTTACCGACATCATGCATAAGACAAGACATTTCGACGATAGATTCAAATTGGCGCTCTAAGTCTTCTAATCCATATTCTTGTCGTTTGTCTTTGCCCAGTTTTTTAACGATTTGCTGACTGATAAAGCGTCCGACTTGTTGAACTTCCATGGAATGCGTTAAACGACTTCGCACCGCGGCGTTGCGTTCTAACGGGAAAACTTGGGTTTTCTGCTGCAAGCGGCGGATGGCGGCGGAATTGATAATGCGGCCGCGATCACTTTCAAAGTGCCATAAAGCCGCTTGCTCATCATCGCTGGAGTTGAGGCTGTTATGTTGGCGGTTAGAGCGGATTTTTTGTCTAAAATTGATCGGCATTGTGAGCATCCTTGACCTATGTTTAGTATGACTACTTTGGATAGTAACCAGTTTTTTATTGTTAGGTCATCTCTATTTGACGATTTTTTAGCCTATTTTATGCGATTTCGCCGACTTTACATTACCCTGTAACATAACTGTCATCTAGATGTTTTCTAGTATCTGTATAGTCTGAAGTAATGTATTAAGGTCACAAATATTTATGCCTTCAAACCCCGTTTTATTGACGCTTCAAGAACATGTTCATTTTCTCTTGAATGAAGTTGAAACACATTGCCATATAGTAGAACTGTTTTTCACATCAAGCGCTACCGGATTGCTGTCCAATATTCGTGGCCGACGCGGCTATGTTCAAGCGCTGCGTGAGAAAGCAGACATTGAAACGGCTCGCTTATTAGAGCGCCGTAAAGCCAATACGACGTTTCATGCACAAGTGAACGGAATGCACTCTTTGGTGATCGCCCTCGAAATGCTGACCAAGCATTGTTTTGATTGTGTGCGTGAAGGAACGTTAAGTGCGCCCTATGAACATCCTACCGGTCAAGATTGTTGTAAATTGGTTAAGCGCATACGACGTGCTTTGCGACTCGTTAAAGTCGGTGTGGCCGATAATCGGCGTCGCACTGGAATCAAGTTAGGTCGACGCACACATAAGCTGCTCGCCAGCTACAACGAACTGCAAGCACAGACATTACAAGCCAAATTAACCTTGAGCGATGAGCAGTTACAAGCGTCGATTTTAAGCAATGTTGGTTTAAAGCGATTGATTGAGCAACTGAGTGTGGTGGCGGAAGCTTTGATTAAGGCCGATCTTGGCCAAGTTGCGACCTTGCAGAATTACCCTCATTTATTGGACAGTGCGTCTAACCTTAACTACAACTTGAAAGATCTAAAAGTCAGGCGTTTAGCATTAACTCGGTCTGGCAGTGCGATTGCAGCGATCTCGCATAAAAGTGAGTCCGGAAAAAATGTGCTCGCGGTCTACAAAGAGGGAGATCGCATCAAAATTGATGAGGAAGTGGCGGGTGTGAACCATTGGCGCACTATCGACCCTCGGCTTGCGCCCAGCGTTCTTTCTCAAACAGGAAGGCCGAAGAATGGCGAAGAGAATGAGCAATCGTCTTTGTTAATCGAGCATATTCCGGGCAAAACGTTAGAAAAACTGTTGCTTGATGGTGACAAAGACGGCGTACAGGCCGCCCTTAACATTTTGTTTAAAACACTCAACCGGACGTGGAAAACCACGTTAACGCCAGAACCGTGTACGGCAAAGTTTATGCTTCAGCTGCAAAAACGGATTGGCGACAGTCGCAGGGTTCATCCTGAATTTTTTAAAGACGAAGAACGTATTTGTGGCTATGTGAGTACCAGTTTTGATGAATTGGTGGAAAGGGTTGCCACACAAGAAGTGCAATGGCGTGTGCCCTTTTCGGTGCTGACTCATGGTGACTTTAATGTTGATAATTTAATCTATGATGATGTTGAACAGCGTATTTATTTTATCGATCTGCATCGCGCGTCTTACTTTGATTATGTGCAGGATTTGTCGGTGTTAATGGTGTCTATCTATCGCTTGCAGGTGCTCAGCGGCACGACGCGAAAGCAAATGATGGAAAGTGCCAAAGCCGTGTATCGTTTTGGGCGACGCTTCGCTAATCGACAACAAGACGCCACGTTTGAAGTGCGATTAGCCGCAGGTTTGGCGCGTTCATTTGCGACCTCCACACGTTTTATTTTTGATAAAAAACTGGCGTCTCGTATGCATTTACGTGCTCGGTATTTGCTGGAACATTTAGCGAAGCTGACGCCAGAACAAGCTCAGACATTTACCTTACCACTGAAGGAAATTTATGTTGAATAAGCCAAAAATCGGGGTCATTGGTATCCCGGGGAAATGGTCTACGGAAGTGTTGGCCGATCGATTAGAAGAGCGCACGGGATTTCGTGCGGTGATTGACATGAATCAGGTCGAATTGCGTTTAGACACTCAGCAACTAATGTATCAAGACCTCGACCTAATGACGTTGGATGGCTTGATTATCAAAAAAATCAGCGAGGTGTATTCACCTGCGACAGAAGACCGTATCCACATGCTGTCTTATGCGGAACGTGCTGGCGTGAAAATGTTTAGTCCAACGCAGAGTGTTGGTAACTTGGTGAATCGATTGAGCGGCACATTGGCGTTGCAGCAAGGCCATATTCCGATGCCAAAAACACGTGTCACCGAAAGCGTAGAGCAAGCGTTTACGACAGTGCGAGAATTTGGTTCTGCGATTTTGAAGCCGCTGTACTCCACCAAAGCACGCGGCATGATTATGCTGACCAAAGACGACAGCGACGAATTTGTTCGCAACGCATTGGACGCGTATCGCCAGAGTCAGACCATTTATTACATTCAGCAAACCGTGAAATTGGATGGTCGTGATCTGGGCATGGTGTTTGTTGGTGGTGAATACCTTTGTACTTATGCCCGTGTTGGCAATAAAGACTCTTGGAATACCACGATTAACAGTGGTGGAAAATATGAATTGTTTGAACCTGATGCGGCACTGATTGAACTAGGCCGTCGAGCGCAATCTTGTTATGACTTGAGCTTCACTACCGTCGATATCGCCTTGACGGATCAAGGCCCTGTGGTGTTTGAAGTGTCGGCATTCGGTGGTTTTAAGGGCGCGTTGGAAGGTTGTAATATCGACGCGGCCAGTGTGTACGCCGACTATATTTTGAAGGAGATCACCAAAGCATGATTAAAACATTATTGAACCTATCCCATGTGGATGAAGGGCTGACCCATTGTGTTCATGATATTCGCCTGACGTTTGCAGAGTTGTCTATCACGGTGCATTCCAATGAAGCCATGTTACTCGCTGCTTTGGCTGATTATTATCGTAGTTATTTAAAAACCAAAACGAGCACGACGTCGTTGGATCTGTATGTCATAGAACAAAGCGTTATTGGCGATGATTTGGATTGGTTAGAAGTGCCTAGAGAAGCGGACAAGCAAGGTCGAAAAGAAGGCTTTCTTGATGTCGTGGACGGCCGTTGGATTAAAAAATTCAAAACGGGCATGGCCTTTTTACAGCGAAGAGAAAAAGCCATTGCGGTGGGCCCTTGTGTAACGAATTTGGCGCAGATCATTAACTTTATTAACAACCAGTTTCTTAATCACTATTTGCGCCAAGGTTTTACGCTGGGACACGCGTCTGCATTTAGTGTGAAGGGCGACGTAACGGCCATTGCTGCGGGTTCTGGCGGTGGTAAATCCACATTGATGCTGCGTTGTCTTGAAAACGCAGAGCGTGATTTTCTCACCAATGATCGACTTTTACTAAAAAAAACAGAATTGAAAAAAACCGAACAAGGAACGTCCGCGATTGGCTTGGCAAAATTGCCTCGGGTGAACCCGGGCACCTTACTGCATTCCGATCGTTTGCGTCACATTCTGCCGGAATCTCGGCAAGACGTGTTATGCCAAATACCTCGAAATGAGCTATGGTCATTAGAGGAGAAGTACGATGTACAGATCGAAGACAATTATGGTGAAAATCGAGTACAGCTCGCGGGAAATTTGGCTCGTCTGATTATGCTCGATTGGTCATTGGACAGCTCGGAACCGACACAAATAGAGCGAGTAAATTTATTGCAGCAAGCCGATGTGATAGAAGGACTGCGCAAACGCCCAGGGCCTTTTTATCAAGATCAAGACGGCGCTTTTGCGGACCTCACGGCCATTGACTCTGTGACGCACTATGTCAGCGAACTCGACAATGTGGCGGTTTATCGCTTAACGGGCAAAATCGATTTTGACCGTGCTTATGATTTGATTGCTACCTTGGATCACTCATGAGTGCTCGTATCGCGCTGATTCGTCACGGCGCTTACGAGCAATTGAAAAATGTCCCGAGCGCTTTGCAGCCTTTTCCTCTGACTGAGGAAGGCGAGCAAGAAGTGCGACAACAAGCTCGCACGTTTGGTGAGTGGCTAACGCACAATGGTTTGCGACTTGACCCACAAGTGGATTCGTCGACCTTATTGCGAGCGTGGCAGACGGCGATGATTTACACCGAAGAATTACATGAACATTTTGATAGTGAACCACAAGTGGTGTCGTTTCCTGCTTTGTGTGAGCGCAGTGTTGGCGCCGTTGCTAACTTGCCAGTAGAAGAAATCGAACGGATTTTAGCACTGGATCCGCGTTTTTCCACACCGCCAAAAAATTGGAAATCAGACAGCGACTATTGTTTGCCTTTCGATGGTGCCGAGTCATTGTTACAGGCCGGTCAAAGGGTGGCGGATCATATTCAAGCATGGCGATCTCAACAAGCCATCTATGAAGGTAAGCATGAAGGCGATGGTTTGGTTAAGTTGTTGGTGGGGCATGGGGCATCGATACGTCATGGGGCGTTTCATTTAAGTGTCATACAATTTTGCGATATTAAACGGCTAAGTATGTTTTATGGTCATCCCGTTGTGTTGGAATTTGCTAACGATCAGCCAATACAAAAAGGTTTCGGTGAGTGGAAACAGCGTCAAATCCATGATGTACTCGATTGAACATTCCGAATGTAAAAAGCGTTTTGTCATTTAATTTAATTTGAAAGGTAAACCAAGTATGCAGAGCCCTATTCCCGCTATCATAGATCGTCCTAATCACACGGAGATTATGGCTCGTTTACCGAGTGAATGGACGTCGTGGCCTCGGGATGATAGCTCGGTAAACAGTCATGTTTTGACCACCAATAAAACGCCATCGCGTTTTAAAAAGAACAAAATACGTTGGCCAAAGCGTGCCGTGGTGTTTATTTCCGATCCGCATGCCGACGCGTATGCATTTGAAGCGTCTTTGATCGCCGCGGGCGTTGCAGAGCGTAAAAAGAAAGCCGGATTAGGCCACCTTACCTTGACGAAAAAAGGCCGTCAGTCGGAAATTATTGTCGGTGGCGATTGTTTGGATAAGGGGCCGAGTAATCTTGAATTACTGCGCAGCGTGAAGCAGCTTTATAAACTAAAAGCGCGAGTTACCTTATTGGCGGGCAATCACGATTTGCGTTTGTTAATGGGGTTATTGGCGTTGGCGCGTAAAAAAGACGTGGGCAACCAGCATTTTTTTGTGCGAATGGGAAAGAAAGTGGTACCGCTGTTTCGTGAAGTGTTTGACGAATATTTAGCAGACACCAAATGGGACAAAAAAATCCCCGATGAAGACGCCTGCCGTAAGCTGCTTTTCCCTGGAGACGATTGGTTTAAAGAGTTTCCATTTCACGCCGCCGGTTTTTTGACGTCAGAAGGTATCGATCGTGAAGTGCGTAAAATGGAAACGAAGAATCACAGTTTCGAAAAACATTGTCAGTCTGCTGGCTTAAGTTTGCGGCAGGTGTATGCGACCTCGCTGAAATGTCAGCAGTTGTTTCTGTATAAAAAAGGCGAATTCAACTGGTTTTTCCGCAAAATGGAGTTGGTTGCTAAGCGTGGGTCGTTTCTATTTCTGCACGCTGGACTGGACGATAGCATGGGGCAAATGTTACTTAAGAGCGGCACAAGCTACGCGAACAAAGCGTTTCATCGTAATTTGAAACGTCGAGATCTATTCAGCTTTTACTACAGTTCCATCGCTAATACGTTTCGTACTAAGTATCGGGATGCCGACCTTCCTTTGACGGCGCGTGGCGTGGAAGCGATCCACAAAGCGGGCATTCATGTGGTGGTACAAGGACATATCAACCGTCAACAAGGCCAACGCATCACCATTAAAAAGGGATTGGTTCATGTGGAGGGGGACATCACGCTGGACTCTCATTCACGCAAAGTAGAAGGGCTTAAACACTACGGTATCGGCGCGACACTAATAGATAAAGACACCGGCATCGTTGGCCTAAGTTGCGACTATCCAACGGCCAAAGTAATGACGGCCGAAGAATTACAAGGGATCTACGAATAAGCATTATGAAATCGAAAACAGAATTTAAATACGAAGCCTTACTTGATCCAGACGATATTCAAGATGTACTAAAAGCGCTCTCTAAGGGACTTTGCAAAGGAAAGCTGGAGTTTAGCGACGAAAAAGAAGGCACATTACAGCTTGATCCAAAAGGCTTGTTACGACTAAAGGTAACCGCGTCGGATGACGAAGACAGCCAGCAGTTTGAAGTCAAAGTTCGCTGGGAGAAACGCCCAAAACGATTGAATAAAACGGCACCAATGATCTCGTCTTGAGCCCTGTTTAATTTTTTAGAAAAAGGCACAAAAAAATCCGCCTATTTGTTGATTAAAACAGCAAGGCGGCGAAGTTGGGAGATATTCGTTTAGAGTGTTAAATGCCTGTCATTTTGTTGAGTGATATTTTGAGTCCACTCGCGGACACCAGCAAAGGGTTGCCTTTGAGTAGCCCTTCTCCTTCTAAAAAATTGTTGGTTACGCCACCGGCTTCGTCCACCATGATGAGACCTGCTAGGCAGTCCCAAGAGTTGATATGGGGCTCGTAGTAACCAATCAGGCGACCTGACGCCACATAGGCCAGCATGAGCGCGCCAGAGCCATTACGGATGAACATACCGCCTTCATTTAATAGCGTTTCGATAAAGTTAACGCAAAGAGAGGATGGAATTCGGTGAGAGGTTCCCACTCCCATCACACCTTCTTGTACGGAATTTACCTTGAGCGTTTCGACTCTTTTGTCGTTCACAAAACAGCCTTTACCCGCGATAGCGCTAAAGAGCTCGTTGCTGTTTGGATCAAATATCAGACCGCACGCGATTTTGTTGCTCACCATCAGTGCAATCGAAATACACCAAGAGTGCATGCCGTTGAGGAAACACGCTGTGCCATCGATTGGATCAATCACCCACAAATACTCGTTGTCGCCTTTGGTGGTGCCTTGTTCTTCGCCGAGGAAACCATCTTGTGCAAAGTGTTTTTGTAAGCCTTCAATGATGGTGGTTTCTACATTACGGTCGGCAATACTGACCACGTCTTGGGGCTCCATTTTTGTTTCAACCACTAACTTGTCTCGATTCCGAAAATAGTCTAGTGCTTGTGCGCCGGCGACCTTTATCACTTTTTCGGCTTGCTCGAATCGGTCAAGAACCGCTTGATCTATTAGGTTATGAGCTAAAAACATGAGTTGTACTCCACTCTAAGCTGTCTTAACTAATGCAAGACCGCGATTTGAAAACGCAATAGACACATCGGAACCGACGGGAATTGCTTGCTCAACACGATAGTCAACGACGAATAAGCTACCCACTTCAGAATCGACATCGTATTGCATTTGGTTGCCTAAATAGGTTGCTCGTCTGACGTTGCCCGTGAGCCCCGTCGATTGATGATCAAGCTTGGATAATCGGACAGAACTTGGGTGTACCGCCAACTGTACGCGGCCCTTGCTAAAGTCACGTTGTGGCAAGGAACAACGCAATGCGCCAACGGCCACTTCCGCGGTTTGACCGTCGGTAGCGATGATGTCGGCGTCGATTAGATTGGCGTCGCCAATAAAGTCGGCAATAAAGCTTGAAGCTGGCGCCTCATACAGTTCACGAGGGCTGCCTTCTTGAGCAATCACAGAGCGGTTCATCACAATAATACGATCAGACACGGCAAGCGCTTCTTCTTGATCATGGGTGACGTATACCGCGGTCAAACCGATTTTTTGCTGAAGTTCGCGAATTTCTTCACGAACGTGGCGACGTAATTTGGCGTCTAGATTTGATAATGGCTCATCAAGTAACAAGACTTCGGGTTCGAGAACCAAGGCGCGAGCCACGGCGACACGCTGTTGCTGACCACCCGATAATTCACTGGGATAACGTTCTCCGTAGCCTTCTAAGCCAACCAACTCTAATCCTTCCTCACTCTTTTCTTTGGCTTCGACTTTGTTCACGCCGCTGGCGCTCAGACCATAGGCGACGTTTTCAGCCACCGTCATGTGAGGAAACAAGGCATAAGATTGAAACACCATGCTGACGTCACGATCGGTCGCGGGCAGATGCGTCACGTCTTTGTTACCAATCATGATGCGCCCAGACGTTGGGTGTTCCAGCCCCGCCAGCATTCGTAACGTAGTGGTTTTTCCGCAACCGCTTGGCCCTAATAAGGTGACAAGGTTACCCGGTTCAATAGTGAAAGATACGTTATCAATGGCAGTCACATTGCCAAAGGTTTTAATGACGTTTTCAAAGCTCACTGAGCCTGATTTGTAATGAAGACTCATGCGTGTTTCTCCTTTAGAGAAGGGCCTGAATTAGAGGATGATGTTGTTGAGGCAGAGACAGATACGTTGCGTCTTAAGCGACGCTCCCCAACAAACACATTGATGCCGATGATTGTGGTCAACATGACTAGAATCAGTACGCTACAGTAGGCAATGGCAATGCCGTACTCGCCGTTTTCTACCAGCCCAATAATGTAAGACGTCGCCATGTTGTGATCGGCACTGACAAGGAAAATCACCGCACTGACCGAGGTGATGGCTCGTACGAAGCTATACACCAACGCCGCGATAATCGCAGGACGTAATAACGGAAGTATGATGCGTCGGAACGTCATTAGACTGTTTGCGCCCAAGGTCAATGAGGCTTCATCTAAGCTCTTGTCTAATTGGCTCATCGCCGCAATGCCACCGCGTACACCAACAGGCATATTACGGAAGACAAAACAGATAATTAGAATCACGCCCGTGCCAGTGAGTTCCAACGGTGGAACGTTAAAGGCAAGGATATAACTGATACCGATAACCGTGCCTGGAATAGCAAAACTCAGCATGGTGCCAAACTCAAAAGCGCTTTTCCATTTGAACTGCTGACGTACCAATAGGTAAGCGGTGAGCAAGCCAACGATGGCGGTGAATGGTGCGGCAATGGCTGAAATACTCAGTGTCGTCCACAGAGAATCCCACGCGGCACCTTCCCAAATGACACCAAATTCCCCCCAGCCAATAGAAAATGCATCCTGATAATGCTGGAAAGTAAAGCTGTTGTCGTAGCCCCAGTTCTGCACAAAGCCACCAAACATGATCATGCCGTAAATGACGATGGTTAACGCTGCCCAAGGTAGAGCTGTCATGTAACACGCCAGTTTCATGCCATGGTTTAAGCCCATGTACGTGCCGGAATCCGCTTTTCCTGTCACGGTAGTGTACGATTTTTTGCCGATCCAATGACGCTGTAGAAAAAAGGCACTCAAGGTGAAAAATAGCAAAATGATGGCCAATACTGCCGCATAACCTTGGTCGTTTTGCGCGCCCACAATGGCGAAGAATATTTCCGTAGATAGCACGTCAAAATCACCGCCAAGCACCATCGGATTACCGAAATCGGCCAAACTTTCAATGAAGGCAAGTAAAAAGGCATTGGCTAAGCCCGGACGCATGAGCGGCAGAGAGACGTTAACAAAAGTATGCCAGCGGTCTGCTCGCAAGGTTTGAGAGGCTTCTTCCATTGAAGGACTAACGCCTTCAACAACACCAATCAACACCAAAAAGGAAATAGGGGTAAAAGACAGTACTTGAGCGAAAAAAACACCGGGCATGCCATAGATCCATCGACCGGGCTCAATATTGAACACATCAGCGACGATTTCTGTTACTACGCCAGAGCGGCCAAATAATAGAATCAGCGCTAAACCAATGACAAAAGGCGGTGTGATAATCGGTAAAACGGTGAGCAGGCGTAAGAATTTTTTCCAACGAAAGCCGGTGCGTGTTACCACTAATGCGAAGGACAAACCGAGCAAGGTCGTGATAGTCGCTGTCAAAAGCGCCAACGTCAGAGAATTCCAAGCGGTTCCGCAAGTATAACCATCGCTTAAACAGGATAATGACCAAATGTTATCGCTAAATAATTTACCAAAGAACGCGGTCGGCGCAAACACACCGTCGTTATTCATAAAGGCGCTGATCAATACTTGGCTAACGGGGAAAAAAACAAACAAGCCAACCAAAGCAACGATCAAACCTATGCTACCAGTAACAAATACATCGCCCTTCAAAAAACCGGTTGCTGCGAGCCCTGTCGTGAGCAGTATCAAAAAAGACAAACCGCAGAGCATGGCGCCGTAACCTAAGCCATATTGCTGTTGTTCTAACTCACCAAATAAGGTGTCTAACCCAACAAACTGCCAACCACTGATACCAATGGCAAAGCCTTGAGACATCAGGTAAATAAGGCCAAAAGCCCCCGAAAAAATCAGGTAGCGGCTGTATCGTGGGTCATTCTTTTGTAATGAAATGAGCCGTAATGGTGCGATTAAAGGTAAGGCTAACGGCAGCAGCCAGAGCTTGTCACCAAGTATTCCTTGTAGAATTGCTGGCGCGTAATACAGATCGGATGGGTAACCGTCGGTTAACCAAACAAAGGACCAAAAGCCATCTTCAAGCAGATACCACGGCATTAGAAAAAAGCCGATCCAGCCGAGTAACAGCCACGGGATAAAAGAGTGTTTCACGATCGATACTCCAAACAGTAACTTGAGTCTCTACTGGGTGCGATGACCCAGCAGATCTCAGGAAAAACCAAATGTGTCTGAATGATTAACGTGGTAGAGATTTGATCTCAGCATCCCAACGTTGCAACAAATGTTGGCGCGTGTCCGCAGACCCATATTTTGCAAAGTCGTAATCGATCAGTTTTAGAGTATCGAAGTCAGGCGCGCCTGGTGGCGTGGTTGCCGATTTGTTGGATGGTACTTGATAAGCATTGGCTTTTTCGGCCATGGTTTGAATATCTGGACGTAAGGCAAACTCGGCCCATATCTTCGCTTCTTTTAAATGACGAGCGCCTTTTACTATGCTCATCGATCCCACTTCATAACCAGTACCTTCACAAGGTGCGACGGCTTTGACGGGGTAACCTTTTTTCACTTGCTTGACGATGTCGTGAATGAAGGTGATACCGATGGCCGTTTCACCATTGGACGCGGCTTTAATCGGCGCAGAGCCGGATTTTGTGTATTGGTTGATGTTTTTATGTAGCTGAGCAAGGTAATCAAATGCTTGATCTTCGCCCATCATTTGCACAAAAGTCGCCAACGCCGTGTATGACGTGCCGGATGAATTAGGATTGGCAACTTGCACTTCGCCTTTGTAGATTGGCTTGGCGAGGTCTTTCCAACATTGTGGTGCTGGAAGTCCTTTGGATTTTAGAATGTCTTCATTGTAGCCAAAGCCCAGTGCGCCCGCGTAAACACCGACAGTACGATAACCAGATACTTTTGCTTGATTCTGAGCCCAATCACGTAGATCAGGAAGGGCTTTAGGTTTATACACTTGAGTGAGTTTTTCTGCCGCCGCTTGAAGGTGTGGATCACCGGTGCCACCCCACCAAATATCAATTTTTGGATTTTTCGATTCCGCTCGCAGTTGAGCGTAAGCTTCGCCTGAGCTCTTACGAATAAGAGCGACATCAATGCCTGTTTCTGCTTCAAAGCTTGTTTCCATCAAGCTACACCAATCTGTATCGGTTGAACAAATAACATTTAGCTTACCTTTTGCCATCGCAGGTGCGGCGCTGAGTGTCGCCGCTGTCGCGAGAGCAAGGCTAAGGATATAGGGAGAGTTTTTCATTTTTATATTGCCTCCTGATGTTTTGAATAGTTGTGCATACGTATGAACAACAAAATAAGCATACTAGGCAAATTACGATAACGAAAGGATAATTTCAAAAAAAATAAAAACGAAATAAAAATTCTATTGTGATCAATAGGTAACGAAATACCGAGTGTAAAAAACCTGATTATTGGTGGGGGAGATTAATCGCTGGAGGGTTTTGTTAAGGTAGAGCGGTAGATAAGTTTAGCCGCAATAGCTTGTTTACTCGGAGGAGATGAGGGTAACTTCAATCTATTTAGCAGCGTTTGCATCACCGCTTTTGCCATGGTTGTTGAGGGTTGTCTGAGCGTGGTTAAATCGTACGATTTGTAGCTTGCGAGGGCCACATCATCACAGCCAATCACACCGATTGATCGTAGGTCGCTGGTGGACAGTTGTTTTTTCGCGGCATCTAAAAAACCACAGGCAATATGATCCATGCAGAAAAACACACCATCTGGGCGGTTTTTAAGTGCCAATATGTGGGTGGCAATCTGGTAACCACTTTCATAGTTTCCTGCTTCACAAAAGACTTCACTTGCCTGAACGGTGCCTTTATCCAGATAAGGGCTTAGATGATTTAAGAAACCTTTAGCGCGCATTACGCTACTGAAGCTTGGGCTTTTGGCTCGTATAACGACAAGATTGGTTTTACCGGATTTCAGAAAGGCTTCGGCGGCCATTGCGCCAGCATTTTCATTGTCTAAATTGACGATGTCTGCTTCGTCAGAATGTTCAGTTCGATTCACTAATACCACGGGAGTACCGTGTTTGATGAAGGCTTTACCAATACTTTCGCTGGGTGTACCAGAGGTAATAATGACGCCGCTGAGTTGATATTGAATCAGCCCTTGTAAGTCTTCATCGATGGTTTGTCGATTGGAGACGTCCATCACCATGGGACGAAGCCCACAGTTTTGTACTTCGATGATTAATTTATGTAGAAACTCTGAACGAAACGGATCTTCCAGACCAGCGGTTACAAGACCGACTAGGTCGCTGCGCTTTTTAATCATGGTTTGAGCGGCTTTATTTACCTGATAACCCAGTTGCTCTGCGGCGACAAAAACGCGCTGACGTGTTGGCTCAGATATTCGGCTATTTGGGTCAAAACTTCTCGATACCGTTGATTGAGAAACGCCCGCCAAAATGGCGACATCGGCAGAAGTGGCATTGCGCTTGTTCATGTTTTTGCTCTGATGAATGTTAAATCACGACCTTCCTGACAGTTTTAATAGTTTACATTACATTGGATTCGATGTGCGTAACGTAACGTGTTTTTGCCAAAAACGGATTAGTTCTTATTCCATGTTGCGTCGATTCCGCTCGGTCTTTTCTCCTTTTTTGATTAGAAATGTGAAATACTATTGATAATAATTCACAACAACTTTTTTGTTGTACTCGAGCGTGACTTGGATTCGTCTTTTCAAATACTAAAAAGGAGAAGGGCTTTGGGAATGTATAAGAACCTCATCTTTATCATTAGTTTGATGTGCTCGCCGGTAATCATTGCCGCGGGACCGTCAATTAACGAAATAAACTCCTGCCTCGCGCTGGTAGATTTTGTGGATATAAAATTAGACGAATCTTCTGATCAATATGATGCTGGTGACATGGTACTCATTCATAAAGGTTTGTCTGCTTACAGCGAGTTTCTCCAACATGATATTATTACTCCCAGGTTGTTAAGCATGTACGGAGGAAATGCGGATCGAGCAAAGCTAATGCAAAGGCTGTTTGAAAGACAAAGAAAATCTTTTTTTCGACATCTTGATGAACGCTATACACAGAAAAAGCTTTTAACAGATTATGCGTCGGTTATTCATGATTGCTCAGGAAAAACGCGTCTCAGCGTAGGGGTGGAGGAAGCATTAAAAGCCGCTCTAGATAATATGAAGACGTTGGCAAAGCAAAAATAGGGCCTTTACTTTCTTTGTTAAAAAATAGGCATGACGTTATGACATACCATGGCCGCTATTTTTCGATTTGATTCTTACTCTACTTTCAAACCAGTTCTTAAAATCCAATAGGCTGCACCATTAAGTTGGCTGTCGACAGTAAGTGTTGCTCGTTTAGATAATTGAGCCGCTCTGTGTTGACGTCGTGCTGAATGTTTTTTTCACCCTAGATTCGTTCGGCTTCATAAGGTGTGTTTGCTGCAATGATAGTATAAGGATGTTGTTGTGGGACGACGGTACGAAATGTACGCGTCATTTCTACTTTATCATGGCCTATCATGGCCTATCATGGCCTATCATGGCCTATCATGGCCTATCATGGCCTATCATGGCCTATCATGGCCTATCATGTAGGAGGCAAGACTTGAAAAATACGTCTTTTCAGACCATAAATCAATGCGTTAAGTTGCCAGTACTGAGGGAAAAGAAGCCAATCGGCTTGTTTTATTTCGTCTAGATGTTCGTACATGGACTCGGGTTTGATATATCTCACATGAGGTAAGTGGGGCGTCCTCAAATAGTCAGTCGCCAAACAGGCCGCGATTGTGAGGCCTGAGATGAAAAAAAACAAAAAAGAGAGTGATATTGGTGGAACTAATTGGTGTGAATTAGATTATTGAGAATACATGACCCGTAGCGAGTCATGTATAAATGGGTAGAGTTACAGAGTTTCTTTTTTAGACGTGAAGTTCACCGCTTTAGTTTTTCGTATGCGACGAATAGAGTCCACAATCAACATGGCAAGAGCGGACCAAATAAGCACGAAGGTTGTGAGTTTTTCCGCGCTTAATGGCTCGTCATATAAGAACACCGCTAGAAAAAACATCCCCGTTGGACCAATGTATTGGAAGAACCCCAGCGTCACGAGACTGACTCGGTTCGCCGCCGCCGCAAAGCACATTAACGGAACCATAGTGACAGGACCCGCAGCAAACAGTAACCAATTTATACTCGCATTATTTTCGAAAATATTGGCAGTAGGGGAATCACTCATCATTAAATACAAGAGAGCGAAAGGCAAAAGAATGGCTGTCTCAATCGCCATGCCGGTAAAGCTATCAACAGCTATTTTTTTACGTACTAAACCATAAAATCCAAAGGTAATCGCTAGGGAAAGCGCAACCCAAGGCAATGAGCCAAACTGAATGACTTCAAAAACCACGGCGCAGAAACACAGAACGACTGCCGCTTTACGTACTCTATCCAGCTTTTCTTTAAAGAAAATGACACCCAATAAAATACTAATTAATGGGTTAATGTAATACCCCAAACTGGCGCTTAACATTTGATTGTTTTGTATCGCCCAGATAAATGTCCCCCAATTCACCCCGATCAAAATCGTCGATACAAGCATGGCCATCAAAGTTTTAGGTGATCGCAAGACGGTTTTCAATGCATTGGTATAACGCAGTAAAATGATTAAAACCAAGACGATAAGGCACGACCAAATCACTCGATGAGCAAGGACTTCCGTCGCGGACACGAAAGACATCTCTTTGAAATAAATAGGCGCGATGGCCCACAGAGTAAACGCCGTTAGCGCATAAAAAATGCCACTTCGAGAAGAGCTTTGCATTGAAATCATCCTTTTCAATGAATGTTTATTTTTAGAGAGTGAGTGTATAGGAATATGACGCGCGTTAGAAACAGAGTATTTCACTATCGTGTTCACAGTTCTTATTGCCTAAATAAGATGATGCGTTTAAAGTTAAACGATAATTTTTTACATTAATCGAACTTCGGGGCGGGGCGAAACTCCCCACCGGCGGTGATTTTGAATAGGTTTGCTAATCTAATCAAACAGCCCGCGAGCGCTTCATTCTTTTTATTGTGATGACGAATCTGTCGTTATGGTACATCGAATTAAGGTCAGCAGATCTGGTGAGACTCCAGAGCCGACGGTTACAGTCCGGATGATAGAAGATCGACCAAGCAACGAAAAAAACATGACTCTTTATTGAGTGATGGTTCTGTTCGTTGGCGCCATTTATGCGTTTTAGTTTGCATTCCCTTGGTTATGTAAACGGCTTGGTATATTCCTCATCACCCCTGTACATCTTATTCGCTGGAGAAACCAAAGATGGCAGGTACATTTTTTATCATGATCGCGTGTTTCACGTGGGCACTTGATACCTTAATTCGTTACCCTTTGTTGGGCGCGGGTTATTCCACTCTACAAATTGTATTAATTGAACATCTCACCTTGGTGCTGTTTGTCAGTCCTATGCTGTGGCGCTATCGCCATGTTTATCGACATATGTCGATAAGTGGCTTTTCATGTTTGTTTTTTATTGGCGGTATCGGTTCGGCCATGGGGACCTTGGCGTTCACCGAAGCCTTTCATTATTTGAATCCAACCGTTGTTATCTTACTTCAAAAGTTACAGCCCATCGTGGCAATTTTGCTAGCGTATTGGCTATTAAAAGAACAAATTGAAACGCATTTTCTTCGCTGGGCGGCGGTTATTTTATTCGGCAGCTTTGTGATGATGTGGCCAGATCTACGTTTGTTGGGCGATGCGCAATGGCATTATTCGAGTGATAGCGCGAGCCTTTTAAAAGGCTATGGCTACACGTTGATTGCGGTGATTGCATGGGGCGCCGCGACGGTGTGCGGTAAATATTTATCCCATCAGCACATGCCAGCGAATGCGATTATGTCAGGTCGCTTTGTGGCTGGACTGTTGGTGTTATTGCCTTTGGCGTTGGCGCAATCTGATAGCTTGACGACGATGACATCGGTGGATTTCAGCTTAGTCATCGTCATGGCCTTGTTGAGCGGATTCATCGGGATGTGGTTCTATTATCAAGGGCTCAAAACCGTACCCGCACAACTCGCCACTTTGGCCGAACTGTCTTTCCCTGTGTTTGCCGCCGCCATTAATTGGCTGTTCTTGGACATGGGATTAACGGGTTATCAAATCATCGGCGGCTTGATGTTGATTTTCGGCAACATCGGCCTGCGCATGAAAGAGCTGAGAAGAACGGATTTAGCGTCAGCGGCTCAGTAGTATTGATGGCAAAAAGCCGGATGCTTTATAGGTCAGGCTTTTTGCTAGTCTTTTATTCTCTCATTTGTTTTGCCGTTCGAGGTGCTGCTCTCATACGGTATTATTTCCTCTTTTGATTCCGTAAATAGTCACCCTTTTTTGCTACTTTTTGTTTTAGAATAGCGCTCTATATTTGTCCATAAGGTCAACTTTAAGTGCGTCGCTCGATCTTGATGGCTTATATCTGGTCTACAAAAGGAAGCTCAATGCCAAGTACCCCCTCTTATTCGTCGGTTGTTGCATCAAAAACGCAATGGTTGGAAATCATTTTGCTTTGGATTGCGGGGATTTCTGCCGCCATGCAATTTGCCAAGTTTTCTGTCTCCTTTGATACCTTGTTAAATCATTATCAAACCACGGCAACATTAACAGGCGCTGCGCTGTCTGCGGTGGGATTAATTGGGTTAGTGTTTGGTGTGTCTGCGGGCATGATTGCTAGCCGTGTTGGGTATTTAAAAGTGTTGGTAGGTGCTTTGCTGCTGGGTGGCTGTTTGTCGTTTATTCAATCTTTTTTACCGCCGTTTAATGTGTTGTTTGTCACCAGAATACTAGAAGGACTTTCTCAGTTAGGCGTTGTTGTGGCTGCGCCAACGTTAATTGCGAAGTTAAGCGCGCCTCAGCATAAATCATTGACGATGGGCATCTGGGGAACGTTTTTTGGCGTTGCGTTTGCGGTATGCGGTTGGGTCGGTAAAAACCTTCTAGATCAATATGGCTTGTCTACGTTGTTTTTGAGTCATGGTATTTTGATTTCGACCATCGGTGTCGTGTTACTGGTCATTTTGAGGAAAAACCCCGTGTTGGATTTGGCGCCTGCTGCTGACAACCAAGGTGGATTCTTTTCTCAAATGATGAGGATTTACCGTAATCCACGTGCTCTTTTACCGAGCTTTGTTTTCCTATTTTATACCTGCACTCTGGTGTCTGTGTTGACTTATGTACCTGGTCTGATCAGCGAGCTGTCTTTGCAGAAGTGGATGTTGGTTCTATTGCCTTTAATCACTACGAGTGGAACATTTTTAGCGGGCGCCATTGCGCAATACTGGATGCGACCTCAACGAGTGGCATTGGTCGCGTATTCTGGTGTGGCGATCAGTGCGCTGGTTTTGTCATTGATTGGCGATACGGCGCTGTTGTTTTGTTTGGTGGTTGGTGTCATGGTGTTGTTTCTTGGTATGGTGCCAGGTGCTTCGTTGGCGATGATTCCAACGTTGGCACGTAACCCAAGCGAGCAGGCTCAAGGTTATGGTTTGCTGGCCCAATTTGGTAATCTTGGTGCGACAGTAGGACCGCCAACGTTTGCTACTGCCTTAGTTGCTTACGGTTTGTCTGGACTGGTGGTGTTGGTATTGTGTGTTTGTTGTTTCGGTATTTTGTTTAGTCTTTTGGCTGGGCGTATTAAAACCGTCTCTTAGTGGTCTGCTTTCTCTGCTAGATGCTTACCTAAACCGCGTTTTTCTCGCTAAACGCGGTCTTCATTTTTTCCTGTCTCGTATTTGTTTTGCGTGTTTTAGCTTCTACTTTTAAAAATAATCTATCTTGCTGTAATAATTCGAGCCTGTATTGTGTCTAACTAACATTCACTTAATTGAGCTATTTTATTTTTCCCGAGTCGAAAGGCTCTGTTGGAGCGTTGGTAATGAAGAAAATCGGATTGTTGGTGTTAATCGCTATTTTGGCTGCGGGGTTTTTCTATTTTGATCTGCACCAGTTATTAACATTGCAGGGTTTGAAGTCCGGCCTCGCTCAGTTTGAAACATGGCGGGCTGAAAGCCCTCTGCTCGTCGGTGGCGCATTTTTGATTTTGTATGTCATTGTAACTGCCTTGTCTTTACCCGGTGCTGTGATTATGACTCTGGCGGCGGGTGCATTGTTTGATTTAGGTTGGGGTCTGCTTATCGTTTCTTTTGCTAGTAGCATTGGTGCGACCTTGGCGTTTCTTGTTTCGCGTTATTTGCTTCAAGACATGGTGCAAAAGCGCTTTGGTGATCGTCTTAAAGCGATCAATGAAGGCGTTGAAAAAGAAGGCGCGTTTTATTTGTTTACGCTTCGTCTTGTTCCTATTTTCCCTTTCTTTTTAATCAATTTGTTGATGGGACTGACGACTATTCGTGCAGTGACATTTTATTGGGTCAGCCAAGTTGGTATGTTGGCGGGCACGTTTGTTTTCGTTAATGCGGGTACGCAATTGGGACAGTTAGAAAGTTTATCCGGTATTTTATCGCCTTCCTTGCTGTTGTCTTTTATTTTGTTAGGCGTATTCCCTTTGATTGCTAAAAAATTATTGAATGTTATTAAAGCGCGTCGTGTGTACGCGGGTTTTACTAAGCCAAAAACATTTGACCGTAATCTGATTGTTATTGGTGGAGGTGCTGGCGGTTTAGTAAGTGCTTACATTGCAGCGGCGGTAAAAGCCAAAGTGACGCTAATCGAAGCCAATAAAATGGGTGGCGATTGCCTCAACTATGGTTGTATCCCAAGTAAGGCTTTGATCAAGAGTGCGAAAGTAGCGCAGCAAATGCGTCATGCTGAACACTATGGTTTAGACAGCAGTGAGCCGACCTTTTCGTTCAAAAAAGTCATGGCGCGTGTTCATGATGTGATTAGTAAAATAGAGCCTCATGATAGTGTCGAGCGCTATACGAACCTTGGTGTAGACGTTGTACAAGGTTACGCTCAATTAATTGATCCTTGGACAGTAGAAATTAAGCTAAACGATGGTGGCACTCAGTGTTTGACAGCGCGGAGTATTGTTCTGGCGACGGGCGCGCGTCCCTTTGTCCCTGATTTACCGGGTTTGAATGACGTGGGTTATTACACCAGTGATAACTTGTGGGAAGAATTTGCTAAGTTTGATGAAGCGCCAAAACGTCTTGTCGTATTAGGTGGTGGCCCAATCGGTTCTGAATTGGCGCAAAGCTTTGCTCGTTTAGGTTCTAAGGTGACTCAGGTTGAACGTGCAACGCGAATTATGGCGAGAGAAGACGAAGAAGTGTCTGAACTTGTTCAAAAAAGTATGAGATCCGATGGCGTCACGATCCTGACGTCTCATAATGCGATTCGTTGTGAAAAAGAAGGGGATGTTAAGCGCTTGATCGTTGAAAAAGACGGGGTTGAAAGCGAGATTGAATTTGATGCGCTACTTTGTGCTGTTGGTCGTCAAGCACGTCTTGAAGGGTACGGTTTAGAAAACTTAGGCATTGAAACCAAGCGTACTATCGTCACCAACGATTACCTTGAAACCTTGTTTCCGAACATATTTGCGGTAGGCGATGTGGTGGGTCCTTATCAATTCACTCACGTTGCCGCTCATCAAGCTTGGTTTGCAGCGGTGAATGCGTTGTTTGGTACATTCAAAAAATTCCGTGCAGATTACCGAGTGATTCCATGGGCGACCTTTGTTGATCCTGAAGTGGCTCGCGTTGGCTTAAGTGAACAAGATGCGAAAGAGCAAGGCATCGCTTATGAAATGGTTCGTTACGGTCTTGATGACCTAGATCGCGCCATTGCAGAAAGCGCGACGAAAGGCTTTGTGAAAGTCTTAACCGTGCCGGGGAAAGATAAAATCTTGGGCGTTACCATTGTGGGAGAACATTCTGGCGAGTTATTGGCTGAGTTTGTTTTAGCAATGAAACACGGCTTAGGTTTGAATAAAATCTTAGGCACGATTCATACCTACCCAACATGGGCGGAATCCAATAAATACGCAGCAGGCGAGTGGAAACGCGCTCATACACCAGAGCGCATATTGGCTTGGGTCGAAAAATACCATACATGGCGTCGAGGTTAAGTGGATGAAAAAGTGGCTGATTATCTTGTTCGCTGTTATTGGACTGCAAAGTGCGGTGGCCAATGCTGAAAACGCCTTTGATCACTCATTAGAGGCATTTTTGGTGAATTATGCTGAGAATCTGAACTTGACAGCGGAAGTGATTGCGAAAGTAAAAAGCAAAGATTTAAGCATCAAATTCTTAAGCTACGATTGGAATCTAAATAAGATATTGTAAATCGGTTTAAATAGAGCAGCAAAAAAAGCTCATATAGGTTGTACAATACTGCGCCTTAAAGAAGGGCAGTATTGTACATACGTAGGGCTTTTTTATTACTTAGCTATTTTTAATTTATTCTCTGGCCAAGAAAGTAAAATGCAAGAAACGACAATAATGGCACCACCTAAAATCGTTAACCAATCTGGGATTTCACTCCAAAAAATCACCCCCCACAAAATGTTAAATGCTAAGCCAATATACCGTGTAACGGCAACGATACCTGCATTTTCATGTGTAAAGGCCTTGGTTAAGAAAATTTGTCCCAATAGGGAAACCACACCAATAGCCATTAAGTACATCCAAGCTATTCCCTGCGGCATAACAAACTCATCTTTCATCAGAATGGCCGAGATAACTGTCGCGGTAGCCAAAAAGTAAAATATAATCTCATACGTGTGGTGGCTTTTACTTAAATGCCGAATGGTTACCGACGCACTTGCGGCAAATACCGCACTCGCAATACCTGCAATGGCATACACATTAAATGCACTGTAGCCAAAGGGATCCACCACCATTCCAACTCCGACTAAAATCATAGGCAGTAAAATTTTGGCCTTGGTTGGCAAGCGCTCTCCAAAAAGAAAATTAGAAAGAATAATCACGAAGAAAGGTGATAAATAAGCCAAAATAGCGGCATCAGCCAATGGTATATGAGCAATGGTATATACAAATGCCAACAGATAGAGCGCTCCAAATATCCCCCTAAGGACTAATAAAGGCACGCCTTGGTTTGAGAATGTTACCCGAGCTTGAAACATTAAAAAAAGCACCAAAACGGTTCCAATAATACTACGGAAGAAAACGATCTCCGCACTTGGAATAGTTAAACTTGCCGCTTTAATAAGAGCATTCATCACGCTAAAAACTAATGCCGACGCGATAGCTAGAAAAACCCCTTTATTCATTATGGTTCCTTAGGTTACGGTTCGTCATGGAAATATTATAATCAAGTGAATTCAAAATGATGTCGACAACGTGCTGGGATGACTGCCTTAAATTATTGATAAGTTTATTGTTTAGATTGTTTTTTTCTAAACGAAAGTTTGTTTCAAACCATGTTTCAAACCGAAAAATGAATTCTGAAATTGCCATAACAGAAATTTGCAAAGCCTTGGCTAGAAAATAAAAGACATACATGGCTTTCATGTCCTCTAACGGCACCCTGGGTAATGTGAATACATCACCATGATAAGATGCCTTGGGAAATGCTACCGCAGAGAAATCAAAATAACGGCCAGCGTCATCAGGTTCTGAAAATGGATCGACCAAAATAGATGCATAACGTACGTACAGCAAATATTCCTGCTTATTAGTCGGATATTTTTCAAAATTTTCAATATCGAAACGCCCAATACTTTCCTCTAAAACAGGATAATTATCATCGTTAAGAAACTTTAATAAGTTGATCGGCTCTGCATTTAGCCTTATCACAATTTTTGAGATTTCCTTCCATAATTGCACCATTTCTTTCATCGCAGTTGGTGTGATTGGGCCTTCGGGAAAAAGTTTATACATATACTTCGGCGGGCCTGTTTTCTTTAATATTTGCTCTAAAGAAAATGGGTTAACGAACAAAGGAGGATGGACATAAGCCGTAATACTCCTCGCCTCCACACTAAAGCAATCAGCCATAGTAATCACATCGATATCAACTGAATTCAACATATCAACTAATACACCCATTACATGTGAAGAGCGTTTTTGATCAACTAAATTAGATGCTGATATGTAAATTCGTTTCTTACGAGCTTTGGTTATGACATTAATCCGGCTGCTTATCCATTTGTCACTCACATCTTTCAGTACTGTATTCTTATCATTGAATACCGTGCTCTTTGTCGCAGCAAAATAAGTCGAAAAACTCAATACTTCAATATTGCGATTGGTGCATTGAAACTGATGTTTAACAATTAGATGCGAGCCAAATGAAGGTGACAGTAAAATAACACGCTTAATCTTATCGAGCTGCTGCAATGGAATTTGCTTTAACACATGCTGATAGCAGTCGGCGGGTACACAAAGCACTATGGTATCCCACTGATTATCAATGTGCGTTAATTGTTCATAACATTGATCAAAATGAGCAGTGCCCGCCAGTGATGATAATGCTGGCTTAGTTGATCTCACGCTAACTTGATTAAGTTGTTTATATTGTTGAAGAAAGTCGGACCAATGATCCGAACAACGACTAGCAATACCGAGCCGTTGTGTCCAGCCACGAGCAAAAATCACAGCCATTTGAACAGCGGCGGGGCCGGCACCAATGAGTAACGTATTACCTAGAGCCTCTCTATTTTTTTGATCTTTTTGACTACTACCAATTTGGGAGGAAGAGGTTTGAGCTGCAGATATTAAATTATCCATGTCAGCATTTCTCCATCATAACCACTTCGTACACGGCATGTTGATTTTCAAGCGATATATTACGCCAACCAAGAGATAAATTCGGGTTGAATGGGTAATTGAATGCCGATTTTATGCCATTACCAAACCGCACTAGAATACAGGTATTTTCAGATATTAGAGGCCGAAGCTGCGCCAATGCTTCCCATTTATGTTCAACAAGAGATGCTATGATTACATGAGTTGGTGTATAACGCTTTAGAACCTCATTAAGCGGTTCATGAGTAAAGGAAACCTTTCGGTTCATATTACTAAGGCTCAATGCCAGTTGTACGGCTTTTTCATCAATATCGACCCCCAACACATTGGCACCTGTCAATTGAGAAATAGTGATGACTGATAGTGGATACGAACCCGAACCAATAAACAGAACTTTGGAGCCCTGATGTATTTTTGCTTCTTTCAGCTCTGCCGACGCGCTGATACTCAGCCTCTCTAAATACTGAGTCATGTCTAAAGTGTGTGATTTCGCACACTCTGACTGATGCTTTTCCAACCGGCATAAAGCATGAACCGCAGTTTCTCTTAACTTCTTTAACTGTCTATCTACTTCTCCACAACCTAAATGACGCTGCCATGTATCTTGATGGCTAGGATCGCAGATAAAATCGCACAATTGATCTAAACATTCTTGAACGAGGAGATAGCATTCGCAGCTTTCTAAGCTGTATCGAGATAAAGATGCAAGCTGCGCTTCAAAGGAGGTAATCTCCGTAAGGAGTTGATATTTAGCAATTAACATAAGTTCCGTCTCACATTTTTTTGGACAATCTAACTAGGTAATCTTGCGATCCTGATTATAAGATGGAGTAGGCCGAGTAGGCGTAACGTGCCAATGACCTTGGTTGCAACATCCTACATCAACTTCCACTTGATACACTTGCTCAAGTAAATCTGGTCTGAGCACGAGCTTCGGTTCACCAGAGGCAACTACGCTGCCATTGTTAAGCAATAAAAGCTGATCGCTATAGCGTGCAGCTAAGGATAAATCATGCAAAACAGCCACTGTTACAGCACCACTGTCGCTAGTATATTGTTTGGCGAGATCTAAAACTTGAACTTGATGACGTAAATCTAAAGCGCTTGTTGGCTCATCGAGCAACAGTATTTTAGGTTTAGATATCAGTGCTTGAGCCATAGCAACCATTTGCTGCTGACCACCGCTTAATGCACTGAATCGCTGTGTTGACATTGCCAGAAGACCTAAGGATTTCAGCATGTTTTCTGCGAGTAATTGCTGCTCTTCATTTACCCGCCATGTTAGTTGACTCACTAATCCCAGTAGTACCATTTCAATTACAGTTAACTGACTAGGCGATTTATTTAACTGACATAAATAAGAAAAGCGACTCACAGGAATAGATTCAGACCCGCTACGGGTAACAACAGTGCCTTTATAAGGAATTATTCCCATCATAGCTTTCAATAAAGTGGTTTTGCCTGTTCCATTTGGCCCCAAGATGGCCGTAAATTGTCCACCTTTAAAGTTAGCAGATAGATTAGACAGGATAGGTTTTCCTCCTAACGACACCGATAGCTCTTCAACACAAAGGTTATTCATTATGCGAACCTCTTACTAACGAGTAAATAAAGAAGAAAAGGTACACCTACTAATGATGTGACAATACCAATAGGAATAATGGTTCCGGGCACTACTAATTTAGAGACCAGAGAGGCAAGCGCTAAAACAAGTGCTCCCATCATGGTTGCCATGGGTAAGTAAAATCGTTGATCTTCCCCTACCAACATGCGGGATAAATGTGGTGCCACCAATCCAATAAAGCCGATCGTTCCGACAAAAGACACTGCTCCGGCAGTTAACAAGGAACAAAGAAAAAACATGCGTAGTCTGAGTTTTTCAGTTCGAATTCCCAAACTCTGAGCTCGCTCATCTCCTGCCGATAATGCCGTCAACGCCCATATTTGTGGTGCAACATAAACGAGTGAAAAGATTAAAATGACACCGGCTACCCAAACGGATGTCCAACTGGCTTTCAACAAACTACCAAATAGCCAAAAAACAATTTGCTGTAAGACTTCTGGAGACGCCATGTACTGAACAAGAGATTGCAATGCTTGGAAGAAAAAAAGCACGACTATACCCGCAAGGATAAGTACCTTCGGATCCATATTTCGCCCTTTTCCAATAAAGAAAATAGCTAAAGTAGACAGCGCAGAGGTAATAAAAGCCGACACTGGGATACCTAACCAAGCGTGCCCAAAAATGGTGAGGCCAGACAGCATAGCTACTGCAGCACCAAACCCAGCGGCGGCAGAAACACCTAAGGTATATGGGCTTGCTAACGGGTTCGCCAGCAAGGTTTGCATTAGTCCACCTGCAAGGCCTAAAGATGCGCCAACCACTAAACATGTAAGTGTTAATGGCAGCCGTAGCTGCCAAATAATAGTAGAGTGAAGAGAGTCTCCACTAGGCCCAAGCCACAAGGTATTTAACACATCGCTGACGTTCATCCATGAAGCCCCAACACCAAGATCGGCCATGATAATTAAGATTAATGCAACAGCCGTCAAAGAAATAAAGCGTAATCGTGATCGATTTAATTCAGCATAAATCCTTTTCGGTTTTGGGCTTTCTGGAATGGCGTTCTCAACAACCGTTTTCATTAACCATCAACCCGAATCATAAATGTACCTTCTAGTTTCTGAGGCATAAACTGTTCAAAAAATGCTTGGTGAGTTTTCTTAGGATCAATGTCGTTGAATGCTTCAGGGTAAATAGATTTAGCCAGAAACTGTAAGAAGACATGGTCATAAATAGTTCGTGTACCAGGATGGTACATTCCATAAAAATCATGACTTTTTATTGCACTAAGGTTATTCCAGCCTTGGCGACTCAGGTACGGTATATAGCTAGCTTGGGCTTGCTTTTCCGTCGTGCCAAATCCTAATAATGCACTGTTGTCATACTTAGACCAATGAGCGCCAGACACAAAGATCACTTCTGGATCTTGGCTTAATACATATTCAGGTGTTAAATGGGCAGAGCCTTCAAACTTTCCTGTTGCGATATTATCAGCCCCAGCGAGGTCTAGTAACTTACCCCACATAGCGGTAGAGTAACTCTTCCCATATTCCTCAGCACCACCGGTACCAATTTCAACATACACACGTCGAGCGCGTTTTTTTGTTAGATAGTCAGTAACACGGCGTTGAACGTCCATAACGGTTGCTTCATATTCATTCGCTATTTTCTCTGCTCTCTTATCTGTGCCCATTACTTTACCGATCACACGAGTGCTTGCTAAATGTTTATCGACAGTTTGAGCATTGAAATCAACGACAACCACTTTAATGCCAGCACGCTCTAACAAATCAACTTTGTCACCAAGTGATTTATATTGCCAATCTGCCAATAATGCGACATCCGGTTTAATAGTTAGTAATTTCTCAAAATTAAATGTTCCTGTATAAATTGAACCAGAATCTTCTATCGTACTCAATTCAGGTATGATTTTTGTGTACATTGCCCATTGAGATTGACGAAAATCTTTCCAAGAGTCTTTAGGAAAAATAGCTACTTTGCTATAAGCGTCCGGTCCAGCAATGGCAAGAAAATCCTCAAAATAAAAACCAAGAAAAATACGTTCAGCAGATTTTTCTAAAGTGATATTTCTACCAATTACATCTTTAAATTCAATATTTGCTTGAGCCGATGTCGCTAGAAACGCACATATCATTGCAATGGATAAGAATAACTTGTTCAGTCCTTTCATCATTTCACTCCGAAATAAATGTTATAACATAACGATTTTAATGTATAAGCGTGACAATATCCTGACTGAGAATGAATATCAATGCTTATGTTGAAATATGAATCTTAGGTTCATGAGCGAAAATTGCTTATGAAATGGTTCGTTATAGCCTTGATGACTTAGATCGCGCCATTGCAGAAAGCGCGACGAAAGGCTTTGTGAAAGTCTTGACCGTGCCGGGGAAAGATAAAATCTTGGGCGTTACCATTGTGGGAGAGCATTCTGGCGAGTTATTGGCTGAGTTTGTTTTAGCGATGAAACACGGCCTAGGTTTGAATAAAATCTTAGGCACGATTCATACTTATCCGACATGGGCGGAATCCAATAAATACGCAGCAGGCGAGTGGAAACGCGCTCATACACCAGAGCGCATATTAGCTTGGGTTGAAAAATACCACACATGGCGTCGAGGTTAAGTGGAGGAAAAGGTTGGGGGTTAAGCCATTTCATTATTGAGCGGTGGTTTTACTATCACGGCGCCGAGTCTTTGTTCTGATTCAACCCTTCTATGTGCATCCGCTGCTTGCTCATATGAATACGTCTTGTCGACAATGGATTTGATTGTCCCTTCTTCAATCATCTTTTTAAGAGTGAGTAGCTCTTCCTCTTTTTCTCCAGCAAAAATAAACGTTGCCTTTTTGTCAGTAAATTTAGATGTCATGATCGATCTTAGCATGTCAGATAGGCGAGGGTTGGCGAGTAAATAACGTCCATTGGGTTTGAGCATGTTAACCCATGCAGAATAAGAGCTTGTCGCGACTATATTAAAAATCACGTCAAAGGTTTGACCACTTTCTGTGACGTCTTCTTTGGTATAGTCAAAAAAATTGTCTGCTCCGATACTGCGCAGCATTTTTTCTTTAATGCCGGTATCGACTACAGTCACCTTGGCCCCCATTGCCTTAGCTATTTGCACTCCAAAAATACCAATACTGCCACCTGCTCCATTTATTAATAGGCTTTCACCTTTTTGAATATTTGCTTTTCGCAAAAAATGAAGCGCATTTAAACCACCTAATGGTAAGGCCGCCGCTTCTTCAAAACTCAAATTAGTCGGTTTCGTAATGATAGTGTAGCTAGCAGGTAGGCATATAAATTCGGCATGTGCGCCCAACCGTAGATTAGATACCCCAAAAACGTTGTCACCAATGTTAAATTTCGATACTTCTTTTCCAAAGGACTCTATTTCTCCTGAAAAATACCCGCCTAATACTTGGTTCTTCGGCTTTGAAATTCCCAAAATAAGTCGAAGAGGTAGCCAAAACCATTTTACTGGAAAGTGAAAGCTTCTCATTTCACAATCAGCTTTTGTTACTTCTGCAGCATGGACCTTAATTAAAACTTCATTGTCTTTTGGTATCGGTTTTTTAATGTCTCTTACTGTTAGTACATTCGGTGTCCCATACTTTTCATAAATAATGGCTTTCATGTGTGTCCTCAATATTCACTCTGTTTTTTTTGACTAAATTTCGACTGTTGACGGCGACACTCCCTAGAGGGGGAATTGAAGCCCCAATACGCCTATTAATAATGGAATAGGCGACGTGGCTATTATCAGTGAAAATAGAAATGTTAGTGGCGATAATTTTTTATAGTAGCCGTAACTCATTGCTATGCCTCCACCACCTCCTAAGACAATATTACCCGGCATATTTAAAAGAATGATCAACGCAAATATAGGCGAGTAATTTGATAGTTTGTGTGTGGTTTCTGAAACAATGATGTTGCTAAGTTTATTATTTAAAAGGCGGTTGCCTTTTATTCCTCCTCCAAATAAAAAAGCGATGAACAGGCCTACGACCGTTGCTACATATGCAAATATAACGCCTTTCACTCCGAATATAATCATGACAGCAAGGCCCACTTCGATACCAGGGAAGTATGGAACGGCTAAAAGAATGGCATAGATGATGGAAGCCAACACCAAAATCAATGTAGCATTCAAAAATTCACTGGCATTCAATAAACTTACTACATCCGTCTCTGTAACTGTAAACTGGTACAGTAATGCGAGAGAAACAAGACAACACTTTATCGCTATGTTGAACCACGAAAAGGTATTTTTCACTGGAGTATGTTTTGTGGCGGTTTGTTTTTCTTTGCAATCAAAAATAAACTATTGCTACTAGCTTGCCATTGATAATCAATAGTGAAACCTGATGAAATATGAGCGTCAATAAGAGCCTGACTACTGAAGAATCTCAGCGATGGGAAAATACCTAGCCAATACATTACTGGCCAAACAGACTTTAAAACAACATAGAAACCCGTTAAGCAAACGGTGCTGCTGACAAAAATACCGCCAGGCTTAAGTAATTCATAGGCTTTATCTATTGTAGATTGTTTATCGTCAACCAAGTGGAGCACGCTATGCGCCATGACAACATCATAATGATTTTTTTCTTTTGATAGACTTTCAATGTCTTTGCACTCAAAAAAAACATTCTCAATAGACAGTGATTTCGCTTTTTCTTTGCATATCTCAATCATAGTTTCAGAAAAGTCTAGAGCATGGATACGCTGTACAAAAGGCGCGTGTATTAGGGCTGTCGTCCCTGTGCCACAACCAATTTCTAAAACCTCCATTTCAGGCTGAAGATAATTCTGAGTAATTTGTAATTTCTTTTCATATGAGGCTTGATCAGCAACTGGACTTTTTGCATATTTATTAGCAACTTTATTCCAGAACTTTATTTTTCTATTCATAACACTCTCCATAATAAGAACTCATTGTAGGTATGCACATACATAAATAAAATAGCTAAATTTGCGTATATGGATTGCATTTATGCATGGATAAAATAATGAACGGTTGACGTGATATGTGTAGATAAGGTGCTTTACAAAAGGTGCGCGTGACAGAGCCGCTATCGCTATTTGAGCTGTCACTATAAAGGTGCATATCGGTATATAAAATAGTAGGATTTGCGTAACTGAAATGCGTTTATGCATAGATCAGATGGAAAGGTATTAGAGAAATGGATTGGAAATCGATTAAATTTGATTGGAATCATGCAAGGGCATTTTTTGTAACGGCGGAGGAAGGTTCTCTTTCAGCGGCAGCCAGAGCATTGCAAACCACTCAATCTACCCTTAGTCGACAAGTATCAGCTCTAGAACAAGAAATTGGCGTGACACTTTTTGAGCGGGTAGGCAGAGGTTTAGTCATTACTCCAAGTGGCCTGGAGCTGATTGAATATGTTAAAGAAATGAGCGAAGCGGCAAATAAATTTTCTTTAGCCGCATCTGGAAGATCAAATCAAGTGGAAGGGTCGGTCTGCATTTCGGCAACTGAGGCTTTTGCTGTCTTTTTACTGCCGCCGTTATTAAAAAAATTACGTGAACAAGAGCCAGGAATTTCGATTGAACTTGTTGCTTCTGATGTGTCGAGTGATTTGAGACGACGTGAGGCTGATATTGCTATACGGCATTATCAACCAAATCATTCTGACTTAATTGCCAGAAAGCTTCAAAACGGTAAGGCTTTTCTTTATGCGAGCCCTGATTATCTTCATAGTATTGGTCACCCGAAAACGTGCTCTGAATTAGAAAAAGCCGACTTTATTGGCTTTGCCAACAATGACGCGTATGTGAAGGGAATGAGTGAGATCGGATTGTCACTCAATTCGAAAAATTTCCCCTACACAACAGCAAACCACATGGCACACTGGGCTCTTGTTAAAGAGGGCGCCGGTATTGGTGTGATGTTTGAGTATATTGGCGAAAGAGAGCCAAAGGTTTGTAAGGTTTCTGACCAAATTTCGCCTTTTATCGCTGAAACTTGGGTTGTTACTCATCGGGAGTTACGAACAAATCTTAGAATAAGGCGGGTTTACGATTTTTTAATGGAAGAATTAACCAACATTTTCAAGCCTACATAAAGCGTGGCAATATCTAGTCGTTAACCTCTACTTTATCCTCATACCATATCGAGTCAGAAGCCTTTTGTTACCTTTTTACTATGGCGTTTACGATCAGGTGGGCTTGATTCTTTCTCGCTCTCAAAATGGACGAGCAACATTACTATCCCCGTAACGCTCTCGTCATTAAACAACAGAGTTTAAATCACTTGTTTCATGTGTGATGAAGAACTTATTTTTCTATGGGAGAAAGGTTCTTCATCATCTCCCAAAATAGGTTTGCCTGATAGCTTTGAGTTTGATGACGCAAACGAATCATAAAAATCGGCAGTTGGTTTTGTGAGGTAAAGTTTTCAACGTCTATTGGCACCAACTGACCATTTTCCAGTTCGGACTGAATAATGTGTTTGGGCATTCGCGCCCATCCAAGGCCATGCATCAGCATGGTTTTTTTTGTCTGAAAATCATTTACGTACCAGCGCTTTCCCGTTGGTAAAATGTAGCGATGGCCGTTTTCGGTGGAATTCGCAGTGGTGTTGGTGACCAAAATTTGCGGAATGCCATAAAGCGATTGTTGTTTTACTTTGTTACCGTTGATGCTGAGTGTATCGAGCAACTCTGGGCTCACCACCGTCACCATAGTGATCTTGTTTAACTCAATAAAGGCGTGTCGATCATCTAAACCATATCGTGGCCCAATGGCAATCTCACACTGATTCTTGGTGAGCGCTTCTTGTACGCCGTATAAGTGGTCTGTTGTGATGTCCAAAGACGTGTCTGGGTACTGTTTCTGAAAGGCTTTGATGCGCATCATACTGTTGTCATCGACCGCCATCTGACTTAAGCAAAGGTGCAGCGGCGCTTCTGTGCCTTTGGCCAAATCATGACCAAGGTTTTCCAGCTGTTGCGCTTGAGAAATCAGTTTTTTACTTTGTTGAAAAAACGCATGGCCTTCTGCGGTTAACGTTGGGCGATAGCTGTCTCGGTCAAATAATAAAATCCCGTATTGTGCTTCCAATGTTTTGACGGCGGCACTGATGCCCGGCTGAGTTTTGTGTATTGCATCCGCCGCAGAGCGAAAACTTCCTGTTTCGACAACCGCGATAAAGGCTCTGAGTTGATCGAGTTTCATAATGACACCACACGATAATTAAATATGATCGTTTTAATAATAAAACGAGATTATTTATTGTTCATTATTTGCCGTATTATTGCACGCATAAACGAACAGATTGGTTGTTCCATTGTCGTTATCAATCAATAAGGAGGAATAAGTGGATTTGTCATTGGCTGTGTTGTTTTTGGCGGGTTTGATTACCGGCTTTTCAAAATTTTCAGTCGGCGGTATGGGATTGCTGGTGTTGCCGATAGTGATGATCGCGTTTCCTGGCCCTGAGGCGCTGGGCGTCTTGTTGCCGCTTTATATCATTACCGATTTAATGGCGATTGCCAGTTATAAAAGCAAAATTGATTGGTCTGTTTTAGCGCGATTTCTTCCCTTGGCTTTTTTGGGAGTATTTGTAGGAAGTTACTTTTTGGCCAATGTCGACGCCGATCAATTTCTGACCTTCCTCGGCGTTACCATTCTTGCAATGATTGGGTTGGGGCTTTATCTCGACTTTCGTCCCGCTGCGTTTATGCGTAAGCCTTGGGCGGCCTATTCAATAGGGTTCTTTGGCGGCGTGATTAGTATGATCGCCAATGCCGCGGGGCCAATTTTTAGCTTATTTTTACTAGAGCAAAAATTGGAGAAAGCCTCGTATGTCAGCACTCGGGCATGGTCATTTTTCATTATTAATCTGGTGAAATTGCCTTTTTACATCGGCCTCGGTTTATTGTCGGTCGAGAGTACCGAAGCCAGCTTATACGCGATTCCAGGGCTGATCATTGGCTCGTTTATTGGTTTTCATTTCTTGAAGAAAGTGAACCCAATCCAGTTCAAATGGATGATCCGTATTATGTCGGCCCTGGCGGCGTTTAAGCTGTTTCTGTTTTCTTAACGTGATTATTTCCCCAGTTTAGACAGCATCTCAGGTCGCATGAATTTATGAATAATTACCATGAACAAGATAGAAGGCACGAGCAAAATCAAGGCGGTAATAGACGCAATTTGATAATTGCCTTCCATACTGGCGGTATAAAGTAAAAGTGGCAGAGTGCTGATGTTTGGGGCCCCGACAAAGAAAGTGCCCGTGAATTCATCTAATGATTCTAAGAAGACAAAAATGCAGCTCGCCACAAGACCCGGAGCCGCTTGAGGGAGAACGATATGGAAGAAGGTATAAAAAGGTCCAGCGCCTAAGTTTCGAGACGCACGCTCTAACATAGGATCTGTTGAGCTGAACGCCGCCACACTGATCCAAATCGAAAACATCAATCCATGCACGCTGTGTACTAATATCACGCCCAACAAAGTACCGTTCAGTCCGAAGTCGTAAAAAAGACGGGCAATGTTCATGTATACAGTGAGATTTGGAAACGCCTGTGGAATCAAAAACAACAGCATCCAAAAGACTCGAAATGGCATGCTCTGTTTTGACAGCGCATAACCCGCTGGTACAGAAACCAACAAGCAAACGAGGACGGTTAAAACCGCAATCAATAAGCTGGTGAGCAAGGAGCTGGACACGTCGCTGTAAGGGTTAAAAACTTGATGCCAATACTTGAACCCCCATTGCGTTGGCAATGAGTGCGGGAAGTACCAAGTTTCTGTCACTGTCCAAATTAATAGGTTGACGATTGGGCCAAACAGAACCAAGGCGAGCAGTAATATAAACAAGCTTTGTAGCCAGAAATTCAGACGCAAAGAGCGGACTCTCAAACGGTCAAATAGACTTGAGTTTCGTGTAGTGCTCATCAAACAGCTCCTTTTTCTTTTAGGTTCTGACGAAGGTAAAACCAAGCCAAGCCAGCACAAATGGCATACGACACCAAACCAAGCGCATTCGCGACGTGATAATCGCCATAGGAATTAATTCGAAACGCCATGTCTGCGGTCATCATGGTCGGAGAACCTGTGCCAATCATTAGAGGAACCGACAGCACGGACATAATAGTGACGGTGGATAACACCATGGCCACACCGATGCTGGGCGTAATTTGTGGCAAGATAATTTGAAATAAAATGCGAAAACGAGACGCGCCTAAATTACGGGCGGCACGTATTTGTGAATCGTCCAACGCCGCCATCGCACCAGAGATTAACAAAGTAGAAAAAGCCATTTGCTTCCAAACAAACGTAATAATAATGCCCGTCCAACCAAGGAAGGACACGGTTTCCATTGGTGTTAACAAGCCCGCTTCAATAAAGGCGTTATTCATCAGACCATTCTTGGCTAAAAAAGTCCGCATCATTTGTGCGGTGACAATGAAGGGAATAAACAAAGGCAAGCGATAAAGAAAACCCAGCAAGCCGACTAAAACACGGAACGGCGACAGGGTAATTAGCGCCGCAATGGAAATCGATAAAACCGCTAAAATTGACACCGAAATCAGCACAATGAAAACGGTAAAGAGCATGTCTTTTGAATACAATTCAAAGGCTTTATGTAGATGAATTAATGTAAAGCCACCTTGGTCCGTAGTCACGGCTGAATAGAGCGAGAAACACAAAGGGTATAAAAAGAAGATACCGACCATGAGTGCAGCGGGTGCGACCAGCCAAAGGTTATGAGATGTCGTTTGACGCATATTTCTTTTTTCCAATAACGAACACGGGATAAAATCGCCCTGAGCAAAATAACTCAGGGCGTTAGTCGAGTGATGAATGCACTCAATGGCTCAACTAGATACTCAATAACCTAGTTAGAAACGTTACGTTCGTAACCTTCTTTGATGTCGTCAAAATAAGGTCCGATTGGGAAACTCTTACCGTATTTTGCTAAATCGCTTGGTGTGATTTCGGCAAAAAGCTTTTCCCATGTTGCGCTGTCTAGCTTGCTCTTCACTTGTTCAGCATCAATGCCTGGGTACCAGTTAAAGCGTTTTACAATGCCTTCGGCCTGTATTTCTGGGCTTGTTGCTAGTTCGATAAATTCACGAGCAAGCTCTGGGTGTGCGGCTTTTGTTGGCGTCACGTAGTACATAGGTTGGCCAGGCATGCCTGGGGCGATCAAAGATAATTTCATTGATGGTGGGATTTTGCCCTGCTCTTTCCAGCTGTAGAACATATCCACCCAAACAGGCCCCATGAAAATTTCGCCACGATTTAACATATCCAATGTGCCAGCGTTGCCTGGTGTAAAGGTGATGTTCTTGTTGAAATCTTTAAGGTCTGCGAAGGCTTTGTCCCATGATGCAGCGACATTTTTGTCATAAGGCGCGCTGGAAAGCGTGTCTGCTTTGGTGCCGTAGGCATAAATCCAACCGGTTACAAAACTCACGCCTGACATGCCATTTTTAATGCCGTTGTAGCCAAAGGACTTTGGATGTTTTTGCGTCCATGTGACGAGTTCGTCATAAGACGTTGGTGGGTTGGTCACGAAATCACTGTTGTAAGCGATGGCGGTTTGGCTATGAAACATCGGCATGACATAGCCTTCTACGTTTACGCCAAGCGCATTTATAGCACTGTCACGAGTGACCATTTTACCTGTTTTGATGTCTGTTCGATATTTTGAAAGCAGACCACCTTCCACCATCTCGCCACCAATCTTTTGGTGAACAACAGCAACATCAATGTCCCAAGAATCCAAGCCGCTGCTGTTTTGTGCTGACAGCTTTTCTTTGATTTTATGAGAACCTGCATCGCCAGGGCCTGTGCCTACGACATTCACTTTTACGCCTGGATGTGACGCCTCAAATTTTGGGGCGAGGTACGTTTTTACGTAGTCGACCATATTTTGACCGCCGGCAGAAACCACATTTAATGTGGTCTGTGCGTGTGCAAAACCTGAAAATTGGGTAAGACCAATGGCGGCAAGTACAGCTATCTTCGTTTTATAGAACATGGTTTATCCTCATTAATTTGACTGAAATGGCATGGTTGTTTGAAACACTGAATGCTCAAC
The DNA here is from genome assembly GCF_024435075.2 of Marinomonas maritima. Lineage (NCBI taxonomy): Bacteria > Pseudomonadati > Pseudomonadota > Gammaproteobacteria > Oceanospirillales > Oceanospirillaceae > Marinomonas > Marinomonas maritima. The sequence goes on from NZ_JAMZEG020000005.1 coordinate 191,026, forward strand.
GTCTTGGGCGTAAATATGCAGTGCATCGGGTAGGACACGTAAAGTCACGGGAGTCTGTTCAGACAGGTTTTGATCGTGTTCTGCCTGTATTGTGTGCTTCCCGCAGCGCACACTAATTCGATAATTATTGCCAAAAAAAGCACTTTGCTCGACGACACCTTTGATGATTAATCCATCGTTGCTTAAGTCATTTTCGGGATTTTGTTGAGTTGAGAGTGAAACGTTTTCACTACGAAAATACACACTTGAGGGTTTGCTTGGATTATCTAGCTGACCGCTAAGGTTTAAAGCGAAAGCGTCGTCCGATAATGGCCAATCGATGTGATTGTCTGCGCCCATAAAGTCGGCTACAAAAGGCGTGCTGGGGTGATGGTAAATTTCTTCTGGTGTCCCAATCTGTTCGATTCGACCTTGGTTTAATACCGCAATGCGATCTGCCATGACTAAGGCTTCTTCTTGGTCATGGGTGACGATCAGCGAAGTAAAACCAAGTTGTTTCTGCAACGCTTTGATCTCGTGGCGTACGCTCAACCTGACTTTGGCGTCTAGGTTGGAAAGCGGCTCATCAAGCACCAATACATCGGGGCGAATCGCCAACGCTCGCGCTAAGGCGACACGTTGACGCTGTCCGCCAGACAGCGCGGTGACTTTTTCGTTTTCTAATCCGTTAAGCTTTACGATGTCCAACAGTTCCGCCACGCGAACGTCTATCTCCGCGCGTTTTATCTTTTTCACTTTTAGGCCATAGGCAATATTTTGTGACACTGTCATGTGAGGCCATAGTGCGTAGCTTTGAAAAACCATGGTGATGTTGCGTTTTTCAGCAGGTAATTGAGAGATAGCACGCTGACCGGAGAAAATCTCACCGTGACTGACGGGAACAAAACCACACAGCGCATTCAACAACGTGGTTTTTCCACAGCCGGATGGGCCAAGTAAGGCAATCATTTCACCTTGCTCGACGTTCAAGTTGATGTTGTTCAAGATCAACTTATTACCGTAGCCCGCTTGTAGATTTTCTATTTGTAAGTGCGCCATGCCTTGCTCCAAGTGCAATAAAACGTTTGCCGGAGATCTTTTTTCACTTTTTTTCATGAAATGAACACGTGTTCATCGTTCTGTAAAAAAAATGCAATCTATAACCGACATGATGGGTGCCTACTTTGTCGGATCTTTATGACAATTTAATTAAACTAAAAAGACATCTTGGTGAGACAGTATGAAAATTGACGTAATTGGTTGTGGCAGCGCGTTCTCTCAACGCAACAATACCTCTTCCATTAGGATCATCGACTCACAGCAAAACCAATGGCTCATCGACTGTGGACCGACGGTGCCAAGAGCTATTTGGCAACGTGATATTGGTGTGAATGACATACAGGTAATTTATTTTACGCACATTCATCCTGATCACAGTTCTGGGTTAGCAGCGCTGATTAACCAATGGAAAAGCTTTCAACGCACTGAGCCGCTGACCATTTTTTGCCAAACGGAACAAAGAAAGCCATTGGAAGCGCTGGTGGCATTAGCGGTTTGGCCTGAAACAGAGGTGTGTTTCGAGATTCATTGGCAGGATATTCATGATGCTTTTGAGTGGAAGCATTGGCAGATTCGCACCGCCAATACACAACATGAAATGGCCAATCGAGCGATTCGAATTGAGATTGACCAGCAAACAGTATTTTTTAGCGGCGACGGACGACCAACGGCCGCCAGCCAAGCATTAATGCTTGGTGCGGATATCGCTTTTCAAGAATGTGCGTCTTTTGATGCTTTGCCAGCAGACTCTTCTCATGGCGATTTACCCGACTGTGAACGATTACTAGCAGAAACGAGCGTCAAGGCGCTGGGGATTTATCATTGCTTTGATGCCGCGATTCCTAGTCTGCTTGGCGCCGTTCGGCATACGCCGAACTTATTTGTCAGCCAAGACGGTTTGGTTGTTGATTTGGACGATGATAATTATGTTCAGTGCACGCTGGATGCTACCTCAGTCGGTTTTATTCCGATGGGCTCCGTTTCAACAGAAAAGGAATAGAAAATTGACGAATACTCGAAAAAGAGGCTCAGTCACGGCGGAAGATGTCGCGAAACTCGCCGGTGTCTCGCGCGCTGCCGTGTCTCGTACATTCAGTAATAACGGCAGCGTCGCGCGCGAGACGCGCGAAAAAATAGTAAAAGCCGCCAATGAACTCGGCTACCAAGTGAATTTTTTGGCGCAAGGATTAAACCGTAAACGCAGTCAGTTAATCGGCGTTGTGGTCGCGCGCTTAAGCGATCCTTTTCGCAGTAGTTTGTTAGAAGGCTTATTGAGCGAAATCCAACGAAAGGGTTATCAAGCGCTGGTAACGGAGGTGCGGGATGATGACGAATTAGAAATGACCATTCGACGTTTTACGCAATTTCGAGTGTCTGGGGTCATTGTCACATCGGGGCAGCCGCCAGCGAATTTAGTCAAAGAGTGCGTTCAACACAATATTCCAGTCGTTGGCATTAATCGTCATATGGACATTCCCGACGTGGATTTTGTTTGTTCGGATAACCACATGGCGGCGGTGCTCGTATCGGAGCAATTGATTCGCTCTGGTTGTTCTCGTGTGGGCTGGTTGAACTATGAAAATTCGACGTGGTCTGGCATTAATCGAGGCGACCTGTTTCGTCGTATCATGATGGAAGAAAATGCGTTTGATGAGGCTGATTTTGTTGAAATAACCGCGCAAATCGATGGTTACGAAGGTGGTAGAGACGCCGCTCATGTTTTTTGTAAGCAAGGACAACGTGTTGATGGTATTTTTTGCGCCAACGCTCAACTTGCGTGCGGTTTTTTAGATGGCATGCGTGAAAATGGCTTTGATGCGCCAAACGATTTTCACATTATTGGTTTTGATAATACGCTTCAAACGACGCAATACAGCTACCGATTAACAACGATTCATCAAGACGTACAGCAAACCGCACAGCGGGTTTTGACTTGCTTGGAAGCACGAGGACAAGATCCACATATTCGTCAGCGTTTCGAAGAAATCCCCGTGAAATTAATGATTAGAAACACATCGCCAGATGTGGGTTCAATGAATAAAAGGATGCCATAGAATGGAAAATGAATACCAAATTTTAGAATCGGCAATTAAGAAAGCCGGAAGGCGTGCTCAGATTATTCGCCAGTCTGGATTGTCGGTCACGGTCAAAGGGCGACAAGATTTCGTTTCTGAAGCGGACGTGAGCGTAGAAAACGAGCTTAAAGAGGTGATCCATGCCTTGTTTCCTGAGGATGGTTTTTTAGGAGAAGAAAGTGGTTTGGTTCTAGGGACGGTTACGAAGAAAAGTGGTGTTTGGGTGATCGACCCAATCGACGGCACAACAAACTACCTTCAAGGCATGGACTATTGGTGTATTTCCGTCGCTTACGTGATTAATGACGTTATTCAACTTGGCTTTGTTTACGCACCGGACAGAGACGAATTTTTCTTCGCGCAGCGAGGTAAAGGCGCGTATCTAAATGGTGCTTCACTCACGATCCAAGAGCCTGAAAAGGGGCAAGCCATTATTGGTGTCGGGCGCTCTAATCGTCGGCCATTGCAGGCGTATTTTGATCTTCTTGTGGTGTTGGATACGAACAATGTCGAGCATCGACGTTTTGGCGCTGGCGCTTTAATGCTGGCTCATGTTGCTTCAGGGTTGGTGCATGGCTATTTCGAATCTCATCTCAATAGTTGGGATGCTCTAGCGGGTCTGTTACTGATTGAAGAGGCGGGAGGTCGAGTGCCTAACTTTCTTGAAAATGATGGGTTATTGAATGGGAATCCAGTGTGGGCAGCGAGTTCACAGTTGTGGCTGGATTTGAATTATGTGCTTAATTAGGTAAATAAAAATCGCTGTACAAAAAACATACAAAAAACATTGAGTGTTATCTTGTTTTGCTTTGGGTTCTCGCGTATTTATGTCTGTTAGCCCTAATATTATATAAGAATGCTCTTTAGTGGATATTTGTATGGATATAAGCCCAAAGGATGACATTCGGTTAGAAGATGTTCTAAACACCACTCCTGTTGCTGTTGGTTGGTCTAGTGTTTCTTCCGGCCGTATTGAATACGTAAACAAGGCCTTTCGCGATCTTTTCGGTTATACCTTAGATGATATACCTGATATTGAAAGTTGGTATTCGAGTGTGTCATCAAAACCTCAATACTATCAAGATGTCATAGAACCTTGGATCAAGGAATGCCAAGAAAGCGATGTCGCGCATGCATTAAAGACAATGCTGCATTGCAAAGATCGTTCGCTCAAGCAAGTCAGCGTGACTTTTTCTTTGGTGGGAGACAAGCGGCTTTGGTACTTCAGTGATATTACTGATTATTGGGTTGCTGAAAAAAGACTGCGTGCACGCAGTGAAATGCTCGAGATGGTCGCAAAGAGCTCTGCATTAAAAGATATTCTTAATGTTATTGTGAAACAGATTCAACAAGAAAGCCCCTTCTCATTATGCAGTGTTTTATTATTTGATAAAGCCAATCAATGTTTAAAGCTCGGCGCCGCACCGGATCTTCCTGATTTTTATAATAACGCGATTGATGGCATTAAAATTGGTGCGAATGTTGGTTCTTGCGGTACCGCGGCTCACTTAGGAGAGCGTGTTATTGTTGACAACATTCATACGCATCGATATTGGAAAAACTTCACTCAGCTTGCTCGCGAAGCGGATGTTGCGGCTTGCTGGTCGGACCCTATTATGTCCTCTAAAGGCGACTTATTAGGCACGTTTGCTATTTATAAACGTTTCTCTTCTTCTCCGACAGACAAAGATTTCGAACTTATTAACTTCGCGAGTAATTTGGCGAGTATTGCCATTGAGAACTTTAGGGCGCAGGAAGAACTTGAGCGAAGAGCGCACTTCGATCATTTAACTGGACTGGCAAACCGAAGACAATTTTTTGAAAAATGCGAAATTATTCTTAATCAATCGAGGGAAGCTCATTCATCTTTAGCGATTATTATGATGGATGTGGACCATTTTAAACAAATAAACGATGATTATGGTCATAAATCGGGTGATTTAGCGTTACAGCAGCTTGCAGAAACGAGTATGTCTATTTTGCGAAAAGAAGATCTAATCGCCCGAATTGGAGGAGAAGAGTTCGCTATTTTATTACCCCTTACAGGGAAAAAAGAAGCCTTACTAATCGCTGAGAGGCTGCGCTCAAACATTGAAAGCTGCCGCTTACTTAGCCCAGATAATGAAAAGATTCATATTACGGTGTCGTTGGGCGTGGCGTTTAAACAAGGCGGTCGTAGTTCGGTCGATGAGTTATTAAATAAAGCCGATAAAGCCTTGTATCGATCCAAAGCGTTAGGTCGAAATTGTGTATATCTTTTAGAGGATTGAAGCGATTCACACACTGTCTAGCGTCATATACTAACAAAGCTACTTCTGTTTATTTTTTTGATTCCCCCTTATGCAAAAATGTATTGGGTTGAAACGATAGGAGTTGTAACGCGGTGAATACTAGAAAGTGCGGTATAATATTCGGCGAGAAGTGAAGTTAGTGATAGGCGTTATAAAACGGCATTGAGTCGTTGTCTTAGCTTGAGTGCTAACTTTGTATATTTCGCAGTTTACGCCTTTCAGGATATTGCTTTTTATGCCCAAGACATCATCAGCCACTCGCCCAAAAAATCAATCTAGTGGTTATTTGAGGGGCTACAGTGAGCAAATTCAACGTCAAGTAGAGGCGTTGCTAGACACGGAAAAAACTGGCGAGCTATTACTTAAAAAATACCCTAAAGCACATGAGCTAAGTGGCACCCGCCCGCTCTATGAATATGCAATAGAGCTAAAAAATCATTTTATGCGCAGCTCTTCTCCCATCAGTAAAGTGATCTATGACGATAAAATTCACGTTATCAACAATGCGCTTGGTTTGCATACCTATGTGTCTCGTATGCAAGGCAATAAACTGAAAGCAAAGCATGAAATTCGTATTGCTTCTTTGTTCCGAAATACACCAGAACCGTTACTAAAAATGATATTGGTGCACGAGTTGGCTCACTTACGTGAAAAAGAACACAACAAAGCTTTTTATAAGCTTTGTTGTTATATGGAGCCTGATTACCATCAATTAGAATTCGATCTACGGCTGTACTTGAGTCATCGAGATCGATTTGGTGATCTTTGGGGGTAGGCTTACTGTTTGGCGCTTGCCAACGTAAAGTCTGGTTTAATCGTGGTGATTCTTTTTTCCAAATAGTTAAGCAGTATTCCGTACATTGGAATGAATAATCCAAGGCTGACAATCAGCTTAAACGCAAAATCCGCCAGTGCAATCTCTTGCCAATGCTGTGCCATGAAAGGGTCTGGGCTCTGGTAGAAAGCGATACCAAAGAACGCCAATGTATCCAAGCCATTCCCAAATAACGTGGATGCCGCTGGTGCAATCCACCATTTTTTAAGTTGGCGAAGGCGATTAAATACTTGAATATCAAGTACCTGACCAAGTAAATACGCCAAAAGACTGGCTATCGCAATTCGTCCTACAAACCCATTGAATGAGGACAAGGTCTCAATTCCCTGAAACGCCCCTTGAGCGAACAAAACAGACAAAACGTACGATACGATTAGTGAGGGGATCATCACTAAAAAAATGATTTTACGTGCTAATGACGCACCGAAAATCCGTACTGTTAAGTCGGTTGCTAAAAAGATAAAAGGGAAGGTAAACGCACCCCAAGTGGTATGGAACCCTAGAATAGTAAAGGGGATTTGTACTAAGTAATTGCTCGAAGCAATAATTAGCAGGTGAAACATCGCAAGATAAAGCAAAGCTTTAGCTTGTTGCTCTGTAGTGAACGTACTCATATTGTGGCCTTTTTCGTTTGATTGGGGTGAGGGAACCCAAATATAGGTGTTCGATTGTTGAAACGAACCGTCTGTTTTGATTAATTTTTTACTCCGTATTCGACCAGTTGACCAAATACGGAGCGGAATTATACATTAAATATCTGGTTAAAAAAGAGTCATATAGAAAAAACACGAATAGTCATGAGCAATAACAGAAAGCATTCATCGCCCTCACGCTATTAAGGTTTTAATCTGAGAGGATAACCTATGCGTGAAATGCAATTATGATAAAACCACCCGAACAGAATAATAATCAAACACCCAGACAAAACTGGCGTGAATAAAAAATCCCACGATACGTTGAGCGACAGTACTAAGATTGGGTTCGCCCCCGCTGGAGGGTGCAGAGTATTTGTTAGCATCATCAAAGAAACGCCTAACCCAACGCTGATGGCGATGCTTATGGGCGTCACTTCCCAATAATACAAAGTGATTAGGCCAATGGCCGTTGTCAGTAGGTGTCCTCCGAGGATATTTTTAGGTTGCGCTAATGGGCTTTTGGGTAATGCAAACAGAATAACCATGGTTGCGCCAAAAGGCGCCATGATTCCAAGGTATGAAGGCGCTATTTGTGCGCCTTGTGCCATGATAAAAATGCAGACTGTCGCCCCCATGCCCGCCAAAAAAACAGTAAAAATCCGAGAGCGATAAAGTGCAGTAAACCGATGTAATCGCATGACTAAGTCCTTTATTTGAGTGGGCTATGAGGTATACCGATCTGTCTCTATTATGGTAGACAACTCTGTATACCTGTGTCAATATTCTTTTAAAGCAAGAGGGGGAAAGTAATGTCTAAACCTGATTTATTGATACATACGGCGTTTAAACTTTTTTACGAGCATGGCATTCATGCTGTGGGCGTCAATGCCATTTTGGCGGAAACAGGGGTGGCAAAAAAAACGCTCTATCGTCACTTTGGCAGCAAAGATGCTTTGGTCGAAGCGGTGCTTATTTATAGAGATCAGGTCTTTATGGATTGGCTTATATCAAGAATGATGGCAGCAGGAGAGGGTAAATCGGCGATTTTGGCGTTATTTGATGCTCTTGATGATTGGTTTCATGACAGGGTGGATGTTTTGTTGCCTTTTAAAGGCTGCTTTTTTGTGAAGGCAAATGGTGCGTTTTCGAATCATGCCGTGAATGATTTGTGCCAAAAGCATAAACAGAATATTACGTCTTTTATTCAAGCTAATCTGGTTGGTTGTTCGTCTATGTTGGCGCCATCGGATTTGGCCCAAAGTATCAGCGTATTAAAAGAAGGGGCTATTTCACAAGCCTATGTTGCGGGTGACCTAGAAGCGGCTAAGAGAGCAAAAGCCATGGCTGTTGCTCTCTTAGGATAATATGAAAAATCTGTGTCTATTTTTAGACTAATCTTCGTCGTCGGTCGTATTGATTCGGGCTAAGCGTTCTTGCTCTTCTTCAAACGCTTCTTTAATTTCCGACAGAACAGAATCTACATCGGCTTCTTCGGTTGGCTCATCAAATAAACCGGTTAGTACCGTTTCTGTTGTTAGCTTACCGGCTTCAAATAATGACCAAATTTCTTTGGCGTATTTTGTTTCCAGCAACTCGGGTGCTGACATGCCGTAGTAGTTACGCATGTTGTTGATATCGCGCTCTAGCATCCATTCCGCATTATTGTTTGCAGCGGCATCAACGGCTTGAGGTAAATCAATGATGACAGGGCCATGAGAATCAACCAGTACGTTGAATTCAGATAAGTCACCATGAATTAAACCAGCACACAGCATGCGTACAATGTCTTTTATAATGGTGTCATGATCTCGTTTGGCTTGTTCTTCACTAAGAACTACGTCATTCAAGCGAGGAGCGACTTCGCCGCTGTCGTCAGTGACAAGCTCCATTAGCAAGACGCCATCAAAGCAACCGTAAGGCGTAGGCGCACGAACACCCGCAGCGGCTAAGCGATATAACGCATCCACTTCCGCATTCTGCCAGAGGTTTTCTTGCTCATCTCGGCCAAACTTGGAGCCCTTTTCCATTGCTCGTGAGCGTCGGCTATTGCGAACTTTTCGACCTTCTCTGTATTGAACGGCTTGCTTAAAACTGCGCTTACCGGCTTCTTTATAGACTTTCGCGCAGCGGATTTCTGATCCACAGCGGACTACATAGACAGTCGCTTCTTTTCCGCTCATTAATTGTCGAAGGACTTCGTCTATTAAGCCATCTTCGATGAGGGGTTGTATTCTTTTAGGGATTTTCATGCGGCTCGTTATACAGTGATTAGATGACAAATGAAACTACCAGAAATAGAAATTAGACTATATTTCTGATGAGGCGAAATCATTTTTACCCTTTCATCATTAGGGCTATTCATTGAAATTACGCTTTTTATATTCATTTTTGACTAGATATTCAACCATATCATTGATTTTCATACCTTTTTCCTCTGCCAGTGCATTTAGTTTTTGCTTTGTATTTAGCGTCATACTGATGCTGTAAGGCTTTTTTCCACTCGATTTTTCTCGAAATTTTTTCTGACTCCACGCCTTCTTCATTTTATCAATGATGAGAGCTTTACGGTCTACGTTATCAGATAAATCGATAGTAGCAATAACCGCTGCTTTTTTTTCTGAATCGTTGCTTGGTATCCAAGCAGGTTCTAGCGGTCGTTGCGTAATGTTTTGGAGGTAAGACCACGCCCAAGCCCATTGGGAAGGATTATTTTCTTCGAACCAATGCGTTATGCCTTCATTAATACGTATGTCCTGCCATTTACTTTTAAGGTGATCAAGGATGTCCTGCTGTTGTTGGGCGTCCGCTTCACCATCATAAAAAGCGGTAAGAACATCGTTTTGCCTGTCTGCCGCATTTTCTCTTTCTATAGTAAAGGCTTTTTCTGCCAGTAACAGCAGCTCGTTGTCTTTAATGACGTCTTTTTCTAGGTCCGTTTCTGTTTTCTTGGTTTTGCCTTTGAGATAACACCAAGCCCAGTTACATAACCGTTCGTCTTTTTTATCTAACCATCGAAAATAACTGGAAGGAAGTTGAGTGGATTTAAAAGCAGAGCGCATCTGAGTTGAAAAATTCTGAGGAGCCCGGTTTTTCTTAATGAGGTTGTCTAATTCTTCATTCAGTTTATTTACGCGTTCTGTTGGCGAGTTACCACGTAAGTTTTTTAGCGAAGCGCTTCTTATATTTTTTAGTAAATAATCCACATAAAAAGTACATTCTCTTTCGGATGCGGCGTCCAGAAATTCAGCGTTGCTTTTGAGCATTTTTTATTACCTTTTGGTATATAGATATTCCATTAAGATAAAAACTACGGTGTAGAGTGTTCCGTAAATATTACGTGTATTTGTGTAAGTTGACAATAATTTTACAGTTGATTTATTGATTATATTTTCTAATAAAGATGATATTTTTTATCAAAAAATAGGCATTTTTCAGTCTTTTGACGATTGAATGTGGCTTTTAGTTAAAAGGTTATGAGAAAGGTGGTTTTTAGATGAGATTGATGTGTACCCTCGTATTTTGTTCATGTTGTAGCCTGACAGGGGCATTGAATAGAGGAATAAACGGGTTGAGGAAGTTGAGTTATTAGAAAAACAGGATGACTTTGTGTTTTTGATAATGTGAAGTGACAGTAAGAGGGTTTCAGCAAAACTAAACGAAAAGTAGGCGAGAGTGAGATATTTGGATTCGGTTGGTATTTTTATAGTTTGGGGGGTAATAGAGTCATAGAGGGGGATTTAATAAGGAACGGCTACGAATATGCTATCCGTAGCCGTGCTAAGTCTACATTCAGGGTAGTTTGGTTATGAATGGCCTAACGGCGCTTTTTCTTTGGCTTTTTATCTCTTGAAGAGTGTAAGCCAAGCGCTTTTGCTCTTTGTTCTTTTTTAGAGGGTTCGCGCTTTTTACTGGGCCTATCGACTTTATTTAAATCAGGTTCGAATCCAGGCAACCACTGTGGAACAAATTGCTCACCGACGAGTTTTTCGATATCGGTGAGTAAATAGCGCTCTTTTTCAGAGACTAAGGAAATAGCAAGCCCCGTTGCGCCAGCGCGCCCCGTTCTACCTATTCGATGAATGTAATCTTCTGCGTTATAAGGTAGTTCGTGATTCACTACATACAGTAGCTGCTCAATGTCGATGCCTCGTGCTGCGACGTCGGTTGCTACTAGCGCTCGTACTTTGCCAGCCTTAAAGTCCGCTAAGACACGATCGCGTGCCCCTTGAGATTTATCACCGTGAATAGATTGGGTTGCTACCCCGTCTTTCTGCATTTCTTTTGCTAATTCATCTGCACCTTGTTTAGTACGAGTGAAAATAAGTACTTGCTGCCAATTTTTTGAGCCAATTAAATACGATAAGAGCGCACTTTTGCGATCTTTATCAACGGCGTAAATAGTTTCCTCAACTTGAGTTGCCGTTGTATTACGATTGTCGACCTCGATGAGTTTAGGGTCTTTTAATAAGACTTTACTGAGTGCAAAAATGTCGTCATTAAAGGTGGCGGAAAAGAACAACGTTTGCCGCTTATAAGGGAGGGTTTTCAGTATTCTTTGGATGTCGATGATGAAACCCATGTCGAGCATTCGGTCGGCTTCATCTAACACCAAGGTTTGCACAGCGCTTAAATCAATGAGTTTTTTCATGACCAATTCAAGCAATCGCCCCGGTGTTGCGACCAATACATCGCAACCATTTCTTAGCGCATCAAGTTGTACATTAATGCTCGCCCCGCCATAAACGACAACGGATTTTATGGGTAGATTCTTGCTGTATTTTACAAAGCTAGCATGGACTTGTTGTGCAAGCTCACGAGTGGGCGTCAATACAAGAACCTGGATTCGGGAGGCATTATTTGCATTCTTAGCTTGTAGTATTTTGTGTAGAAGAGGTAAGGCAAACGCCGCCGTTTTCCCCGTCCCAGTTTGGGCGCCGGCCATGACATCTTTCTGTGCGAGTACGGCTGGAATGGCTGCTTGCTGAATGGGGGTGGGAATTGCATAGCCTAATTCGTCTATGACATCGGTGATTTCTTTAAGAAGTCCTAAAGAGGTAAAACTCATGAGTATCTCGCTGGTTATAAAAGGCGCTGAATAATGGCGCTAGTGTAGCATTGCATAAAAGAGGTCGGCTTTATTATTTGCTTTGCATGATGAAGTAAAGAGTGACGGTGGTGCCATAGTATGGCGCACCTATTAAAGTGACCGCTTTCGTATGGTTAAACACGACAACCCATACAGCACGACGATTAAAGCTGAAAAGAAAGTGGGATCGATTCCCCAGTGAAGGCTGATCGGTCTGATCATGAATAAGCTAAAAGCCACGGGGAGTAAAAGCAGAAACATACGGCTAATGCTAATGGTGAGCGTAAAGCCCTCCGCACAATGCCGACAAGCTTGAGCTCGGCGCAGGCTTTTTTTAAGGGTTGAGAGTGGCAGTGTTGCTTCGCAATGTGGGCATTTCATAGGGCAGACCTAAGTTGTGGTTTATTGTCGATGCGCGACAGTCTGCATGAGTCTTTGAGATGGCACAAGTTGAGGCGTTTAAAGGACGAGACGAAGGTGACGATAACCCTTCATTTATAGCATGGTTTATAGTGTTAGTCTTCCTAGCCAACTTGGATTCACTCATGCTCATACTTGTAATTAAATAACTAAAAAAGACGAGGCTTAACATTTGCGTTCTTATTTTTTGCTTATTGTTTTTTAACAATATAATCAAACTTATTTTTTATCCTTATATAACAGATCGTTAAGTATACTTCTTTTAAATTTCAGGAATTAAGTAAAAAATAAGAATAATTATCAACCGCGTTTCGTTGTAATAAAATTACCAAAATGTATCATTGTTTTTGAAAACATACGTTTTTGACAAGCTCTATTTATTATAAAAACAACATACATTTAGGTCTGATAATCATGAAAAAATCTATTATACATACTGCCATTGTTAGCAGTATTTTGTCTGTCAGTGCAGCCCATGCCGCCCCTTCTTTTGATGCTAATTTCGAGTTAAATACCGATGCTATTTCTAAGGCAGAAGGCGATACGACGTATGATCAAAATGGTCGTGTTGAGTTGAATGCATACAGTAAACATACTGCAGGTGATAACTTCTTCGCAGGTAAAGGTACTGTTCTGTTAAATACGGATGGTGAAGCAACGGTTGACGATGCTTTTATTAAGCTGGGTAATAGTACTTGGGATGTCCAGCTTGGTCGCTTTGAAGGGGTGAATCTATTTCCGCTTGGTAAAGACACCATGGTCGAACACGTTGCTGATGTTGACGTTTATCAAGCGAATAAAGTACGTGGCCGTGCTGGCGATGATGGTGGACAAATTGCTTTCCACTTTAATGCGAGTGAAAACGTAAAATTCGAAATCGATACGGTTTTTGGTGATGATGATACAGCGGGTGACGATACCGCTGCTATCTCAGGCATTCGCCCATCTGTTACGTTTATCACGGATGCTGCGACGTTCACGGCTGGTTTTGAAAGCGTTAAGTACGACTTGACGGCGGGCGGCGATGTTAGTCAATCTGGTTATGCTTTAACCGCTAACTTTGATGTTGCCGCTACGAACGTTAATCTTTCTGCTGCTTTCATGGACGATGATAATACCGATCAGAAAGTATCTTCTTTTGCGGCAAACATGACCTATGGGAATTTTGGTTTGGGTGTGATTGGATCGAATGTTGATAACAAAACAGGCGATGATCCGTCTTTGTTAACGACGTATGTGGCTTACACAATGCCAGTATTAGACATCGAAAATGCGACCGTTACATTAGCAGGCTCCTACTCCACCGCGGATAAAGTTGCCGCTGGCGCAAATGATAAAACAACCGCAGCACGTGTTCGTTTTAACTATTCGTTCTAATGCATAGTTAAAGATAAGAACAATACCGCTGGTTATTCCCTTTTCTGGCGATATTGTTCTTTCTTTATGCGAGCTTTTTACCCTTGCCCTTCATGTCTATTGGTTATCCAGTATTTCCTATTGCTATTACTCAATAACGCGCAAGGTCATTAAATCGCTGTCTTTGGTGATGACCAATGTTGGATCAACGCGCAAACAGCTGCCAGCATAGTGCCCAGCCACGGAAAAAGTACAGACTTGTGAGCGGTAGCCTTCAATGTCGGGCAGTTTCCAAAGTGCTTGAAATATTTGGTCCTGATGGGAAAAACGACCCGCAGTTTCTTCCATCAAAGCGTCTTCACCATCGAATAAACTGATGTTAAAACCACAACGGCCAGCAATAGGTTTACTCACATAGCCGTTGGTTTTAAGCGAGTCGCTTAATTCAAAAGACGATTCCAATAAATAAGGATGATCAGGGAAAAGCAGCCATAAAACAGGTAAAATCGCTTTATTGCTCGGAATAAGTGTCCAAAGTGGTTCATATACCATTACGTCTTTGCGTAACAACACATCCACTAAACGTGGCGCTGTGCTGCGTGGCACATCGGTTTGATAATCGCGTAGGCGTTGCTCGTCATCATCACATTCCGCGCGGATCTGATCTAACGCGGTTTCCCACGCCCATGTTTTCCAAACCCAGCGAATTTTAATGCCATCCGCATCCACGACGTCGCCGGCATCGTCCCAACGTAAACTGCTAACGCCTTTGATGATTTTGCAATGTAGGCCCGCTTTTTCCATGGTGCGTTTCATGAAAAGAGCGTGATAGTTTTCTTCAAGATCGGTGTCTTGCATGATGTGAATCACACCTTTCACGTCGCTGTTTTTCCACGCTTCAATCAATTCGTCGACCAGTTCCGTAGCAGAGCCATCTCCTTCATTGCCGCCATAATGCTTAGCCCATTTATCTTGGATGATCCCCGCTTCCATATAGCAAGAGGCCGAGTCACAGTTGTACTCGTAAACCTTGATACCTTGTGCAGATACGCTGAAATCGAACCTTCCAGTGATCATTTGATTACGACGATTATCCCAAGATTGATGAATCTTCGGCCACAGCGCCGGCGGAATGTTAAAGCTAGATAAAAGTTCATCGTTTTGTAATACGTAGTCTGTCGCGTGCATAAATAAAGCGTGCAATTCGTTGGTGGCGCGTTTCAGTTCCCGTTCAGCGGTTTGTGTCATGACCATGTATTTGTGGTCGTCTTCGACTCGGCTGGCGAGTTTGTGTCCACCCATCATATCGACAAAGGCTTCTTCCGCTGGGTTGGCGATATTTAGCCAAGCGCGTGTGGCTTGACCCTTGTCTGGCACATGGCGTAGTTGTAGGTCGAAAAGTGTTGGATCGTCAGGCTCTATATTTTCTGCATGCTGGTCATTGTCGGTTTGAATGACCCAACCTAAAATAGACGCGTCACCATAGGAGCAGCGTAACCAATAACCGCCATCGTCGCTGATTCGTGCTTCTAGTTCGCGGGAATAGTTTTGCCCTTCAGGCCAAACATGGTGACCAACGTTTTGTTCAATCAAATGCAGGCGATCCGGCATGACTTTGGTGATAATGGCAACATGGCCGGTGACTTCAAATTCGCCACCTTCGCTCCAAATTAACAAGGAGCCGACTTCTGGATGACGCAAGGATCCATTACGAAACGATTTCAGCGGTAAGCGGCTTTCGTCGACAATCAGTCGAGCGGACGTCAGACGGAAAATATCGTACGCCATGGCGACGTCATCAAAGATGTAGCCTTTATTGAGATACAACCAACGACGAGCAAACTCAACACATTGCCATTTGTAACCCATGAAAACGCCGTCCACATAACTGCGGTACGCATGACGATTGGGTAACTCGTTGTCATCGGCAGAATCGTAATCAGACGAGTAAACAGGGACGTTGCCTGGTGCTATGCCTAACAAGGTGCCAAAGGGTGTTGGTTTAGTGGAATCAGATACCATCGTGGTGAAATCCCTCACGCAAAAGCGTTTAATAGGGTCAAAGAAAAGACGATAAGAACACCGTCTTGGTGCTCGCAATATAGTCCTTGCAAAGTGGGCCTGCAAGCACTGAAAAGGTTATTTAATGAGCGACTATTCAGTAAAGAAAGTGCACGAGATTGTTTTTTAAAATTACTGCCATATGTAGTGTTTTATCTTTGATATCAAGATTGAAACTTATTCTGGAGCTCATCATGACAACTGCATCAACAACACTGTTTAGCCCTGTCAAATTAGGCGATTTAGAGCCGCCAAACCGTTTTGTAATGGCGCCTTTAACGCGCACACGCGCTCCTGGGCACCTACCAAACGCTTTGATGGCTGAGTATTACGCTCAGCGTGCTAGTACTGGTTTGGTCATTACTGAATGTACTATGGTAACTGAAGGCACCTCGTCTTTTGGAGACGATCCAGGCATTTATTCGCAAGAGCAAATTGAAGGCTGGAAGTTAACGACAGACGCGGTTCATAAAGCTGGTGGTCGTATTTTTATGCAAATTTGGCATGGCGGTCGCGCTGCGCACCCATTACTGAATGGCGGTAAAGATGCCGTCTCATCAAGTGCACTTGCAATCGAAGGTGAAACGCATACGCCGGAAGGTAAAAAGCCGTATACCGTACCGCGAGAATTGACCGTAAGTGAAATCAAAGCAATAGTGAACGATTTCCGACAAGGCGCGATTAATGCCAAAGAAGCAGGCTTTGATGGTGTTGAAGTTCATGGTGCGAATGGTTACTTGATTGATCAATTTTTGCGTGAAAGTGCGAATAAACGCACAGACGAATACGGCGGTTCTTTCGAAAATCGCGCACGATTTTTAACCGAAGTATTAGAAGCTGTGACAGAGGTTATGGGCAGTGGTCGAGTAGGATTACGCCTTTCACCTTTGAACAGCTTCCAAAGTATGAAAGAAAGTGATCCTCTCGCGTGGACTCGCTTCTTGGGTGAGTACCTAAATCGTTTTGATTTGGCTTACCTTCATCTGATGCGTGCTGACTTCTTTGGCTTACAAAAAGCGGATGTGGTGAGTGTGGCCCGCGAAGTTTACAAAGGCCACTTAATGGTTAACATGGGTTACAGCCCAGAAGAAGCGAACCAAGTGATTGCGAGTGGCCAAGCCGACAGTGTGGCATTTGGTACTGGCATCCTTGCGAATCCAGATTTCGTTGAGCGAGTTAAAGAAGGCGCAGAATTGAATCAACCAAATTCTGATACCTTCTATACGTCAGGCGCAGAAGGGTACACAGACTACCCGTTTATGACCGCGTCCTAGAGAATAGAAAATAACGAATAGAACACCACACGATTAAAAACGCCAAGGCAACTGCCTTGGCGTTTTTATTTGTGCGTTTTGAATGCCATTCATTTGCCTGTGTTTTATCAAAGAAAAAAGTACCTTGTTCAACACGGTTTAATGATTACAAAAGTGAACAAACGCATTTGAAATATGTGTGCTAGGTTTAAGTGTATATAAAAGAAGGTATGTTTGATCAGAATGCGATCGGACATAAAGCCATTTAGCTTGAATCTTTTGAGTGCAAACAAGGCACCTCAGAATAATTAAGGAAAAGAGCTAATACACTTAATTAGAGTTTAAGATGTTAAATACACTCAAAGGACGACTGTATCTTCTCTCAATTTTGATCGTTCTACCATTATACTGTTTTATTTACTGGAGCTTTGACTACAGCCGCGTCATCGTGCAAGAAGAATTGTTGAAAGCTGCAAAACTTGTTTCCAACCAAGCCGCTGAAAATCAACAGTCCTTGGTGGATTCTACTCAGCGCTTCTTGACATCATTAGTGTCTATTTCCCATATCCAACAACCCAATTCCGATGGCTGTCGTCGTTTTGTGCAGGAATTAACCCCCCTATTTGAGGGGTACGTCAACATTGGTGTCCCAAATGACAAAGGCATTTTGACCTGTAATGGCACGCAGTTGAAAAAAACCGTTGATGTGAGTGATCGACAATACATTCGTGACGCGCTGACCAAAAAAAGCTTTACCACAAGTGGCGTACAGGTAGATCGAGCGATGGGGCACCCCACGATTAATTTTGCTTACCCTGTGCCAAGCCGTGAAAATGAGACTGTTTCGGTTGGTGTCGCAGTGGTGGTTATTTCGCTCGATTGGTGGAGTACATTGCTTAGTCGCAATAATTTGCCAACTGACAGTGTTGCTTACGTATTGGACAGCAGTGGTCAGGCAGTGGCCAGTTATCCGAAAAATACGAGGTTTGAATATCCCGGGCATTTCAACACCATTTGGCAAAGCGATGACGGTGTTAATAGGATCTTTAATAAGAGAGAAGTGCTAAATAAAGATGGGCAAGTTCAGCTGACTTTCCTGACCGGCATGGCAGTTGACCAATCTCTTCAAATAGTTAATGAGCGCTACACTCTCATGGCTGTCATTTTTTCAATCCTTGTTTTGGTGATTTATGCGCTTTTTCAACTATTTTTTATTAATACAATATCGAGGCCATTACACAGACTTTCTGATCTTGCGCTTCGATTAGGTCGAAATGAACCTATTTATGCTGTCCGTTCTATTGGTGTTAAGGAAATGGACGATTTGCAGGGTTGTTTTATTAAAATGGCCGAGGGTAAATCTCAAGCCGAGGAAGAAATTATTCGGCTGGCTCAAACGGACAGTTTAACGGGAATGCCAAATCGTGACGCGTTTAATCGAAAGCTCTCAGACATTCTTGTTGTTGCAAAGGAAAATAAAAGCAAACTGGGGATCGTCCTAATTGATTTGGATAATTTCAAAGAAGTAAATGATACTCGTGGCCATGAGGTGGGAGATGACGTACTCAAAGAGATGGCGGAGCGTTTTACCCAGAACTGCTCTAATGCGCACTTTATTGGTCGGATCGGTGGTGATGAATTTATTTTCTTATTTGAGGGCGAGCATTCTAGTTCTGAAAAAATGTTAGTCCTAAGTGAAGAGATAATACGCTTAGTCAAACAACCTTTTACGGTGGCCTATGGTGATGTTGTTATGTCGGCCAGTGTGGGTGTTGTTCTTTACCCTGATGATGGAGAAAATATTAGGGAATTAATGGGCGCAGCGGATCAAGCGATGTATCACGCCAAAAAATGTGGGCGCGATACCATTCGCCGATTTAACAAGGAGTTAAAAGACACACTTATACAGAAAATGGCGTTGATTAAAGATTTACGTCACGCTATCTGTAATCAAGAGTTTTATTTGGTGTATCAACCCATTATTAATAGACAAGGCTTAGTCACAAAATTTGAAGCGCTTATTCGCTGGCAGCACCCAGAAAGAGGTTTGATATCACCAGATCAATTCATTGGGTTTGCCGAGGAATCAGGTCAGATTTTAGAGATAGGGGCTTGGGTTATTAACGAAGCGAAACGAGCTTTGCCGAAAATTCGTCAAGTGTACGGCAGTGACGCACAGGTCAGTGTGAATGTTTCACCTATGCAGCTATCGAACCATCACGATAATACATGTCAATTTTTGAACAGTTTGCTTACTCCGGACGATAATACGGAAGTAACGCAGCAAAAAAATGGCTTAGTGGTTGAAATAACTGAGCACCTTTTGATGAACTTAGATGAAAATACTCGCAAAGCACTGCTCGGCTTTCGGGAAAAAGGTATAGAGGTTGCTTTGGACGATTTTGGGACAGGCTATTCCTCTCTTTCCTATTTGATGAATTACGACATCGATTATTTAAAAATCGATAAAAGCTTTGTACAAAAACTGGATGACGAATCTTCCTCTGTGTCGCTATGTGAGGCCATCATTTCTATGGCGCATAAACTTAATATGTCAGTTATTGCGGAAGGTGTCGAAACGAAAGAACAGCGTGATGTATTACTAGAGTATGGCTGTGATTACCTACAAGGATTTTTCTTTTCCAGACCAATGAAATTGGATCAAGTTCTCGTATATAAACAGGAAAAATAAGATTAATAGACTCATAACAAGAGCGTACGTTTACGCGCTCTTGTTATGAAAATGATCTTCATAATACTTAACTCGGCATGCCGTCGAATGCTGGAACATCGACTAAGCTCTCATCCCAGTTGCCTTTACTGTCCATGAATATGTGCGCTTGAGGCTTGATATCAACGTCTGTGTCTAAACAGCCAGCAGGCACTGCAACCAACCCTCGAGCTTTGGCGTCGGTGGGCACATTTGATCCGCATAGCGAACAAAAAGTGCGAGCGAAATGGGTTTCTTCGTGGCGATAAAAGCGTATTTTATCCTCACCGCTTAACCAGCGTAATGCTGCGCCCGGCGCGAATAGACTCGCGCAATGAGCTGAACCTGATGTTTTACGACAACGACTACAATGACAAAGGAAAAACTTTTTAAATTCGCCTTCTAATTCAAATTTAACCGCGCCGCACAGGCAAGATCCAGTGTGAAGGTGACTCATAGTGACGTACTCCTAATGACGTAATTTTTATTATAGATGGCAGGATTCATCATTGTTAGATATTTTATTTTGGTATTAGTAGAGTACAAAAAAATGACCTTAAAGCAATATTAAGGCCATTTTTTACTTTCCGAAACGCATTTGAAGACTTTTTTTGACTGTTTCTATTGCGCGGTATACCCCCCATCAATGACGATAGCTTGTCCAGTTACGCCTTTTGCCGAAGGGCTGGTGAGAAACAAACAGTAGTCCGAAATTTCATCTACGGTGAGTAAGCGTCGTTGCGGCACCAGCGGCCAAATGACTTCTTCTAATACGTTGTCGAGGGAGACGTTGCGCGTCTTTGCTAACTCTGCCAGCTGATTCCTCACCAAGGGCGTGTCCACATAGCCGGGACACAGCGCATTGATGGTCACACCAAAAGGCGCGGCTTCGAGTGCTGCGACCTTAGTGAGGCCAATTACGCCATGTTTGGCAGAGTTATAGCCTGCTTTCCCTGCAAAACCGATTAAGCCATTAATTGACGCCATATTAATGATTCGACCATCGCCTTTTTCTTTCATCAGCGGCAGTATTTTCTTGATCGCCAGAAAGGGCGCGATCAACATAATGTCGATTAACCGACGGTACGTTTCTGAAGGAAATTCTTCAATGGGCGCAATATATTGAACACCAGCATTATTGATCAGAATGTCGATGTGGCCAAATTGCTCAATGGCGGAATCTATGGCGCCCATAAACTGCGTTTCATTGGTGACATCACAGGCAAAGAAAGCACAGTGCTGATTAAATTCAGACAGTCGATTTTTAGCGTCTTCGATTGCACTCTGACTGAAATCTAAAATGGCGACATTCATATTGGATTTGAGAAATGCATGGGCAATCTCTAACCCTATGCCACTGGCCGCTCCCGTAATTAAGACTGTTTTATTGTTCATTTTTTATTCTCCAAACTGGAAAGCAAGCGGCTAACCGTAAATTACTTCTGGTAACCAAAGGACGAGATCTGGAAATAAGAAGACCAAAAGTACCGCCAACAACTGCAAAAGGACGAATGGAATGACGCCTTTGTATATGTGTAGTGTGGTCACACCAGGTGGTGCGACACCCTTGAGATAGAAAAGAGAGAAGCCGACAGGAGGCGTTAAAAAAGAGGTTTGTAGCGCCAAAGCAAACAACACTACAAACCACACCAAATTGAAATCTAATGCGACAACGACGGGGCCGACAAGCGGCAGTAGTATCAAACTGATTTCCAGCCAATCTAAAAAGAAACCAGCGACAAAAGCGATCAAAAGGATGACCACGATAATGCCAGCGGGTGACAAGGGAATACTTTGTAGTAAATCGCTGATGAACTCGTCACCACCAAGCGTTCTTAAGACCACCGCAAACGCCGTTGCGCCTAAGAAAATGCCGAATACAAAGGACGTTGTAATAGTGGTTTTACGACACACTTCGGCCAACACTTTCATGTTGAAGCGTTTGTTCAAAATGGCCAATAGGGTTGCACCTAATGCGCCCACACCAGCGGCTTCGGTAGGCGACACAATCCCCATAAAAATAGAGCCCAAAACCGAAAGAATAAGCGCGAGAGGCGGAAAAACAGCCTTTAGCGCAGACCAGATTAATCCCATGGTAACGGGAGGTAAATTCTGCGGAGGTTGGCAGACTGATGGGTTAAATATGGCGGACAAGATGACATAGACAATGTACAAGGCGCCGAGCAATAACCCCGGAATCAACGCCCCCATAAACAAGTTGCCGACAGAAAGAGAAAGCTGATCCGCCATGATGATCAACATGATGCTAGGGGGAATCAAAATTCCTAAGGTTCCCGACGACGCAACAATACCACTGGCGAAGGAAGGCGAATATTTTTGCTCTAACATCACTGGCATAGACAGCATAGCCAGCAACACCACGGACGCACCAACGATGCCCGTTGACGCCGCAAACAAGATACCGATTAAAATGACGGCCACGCCCAGTCCACCTCGAAAGCGACCAAACAAATTAACAAAGTTCACCATCAAGCGTTCAGCGACACCGGAACGTTCCAGCATAAGTCCCATGAAAATAAACATAGGCAGGGCGACGAGCACCCAATTGCTCATTTGGGCGTAAATCCTTTGGACGATGGTGCCGTAAATGCGCCAATCGTTCATATAATAGGTGTCCCAATCCAGATATTGAGACGTTAAAACACCAATGACACTGAAGACAATTGCCAATCCCGCAAGAATCCAAGCAACTGGAAAACCAGAAAAAATCAATAAAATAAAACAGCCAAGCATGGCTATAACTAAGAGTTCATATGCTTCGAACACAAACTTCCCCTGACAATTAGCCTTTTGAATGGCTGTTATGAGTAGATACGCCTCTAAGGAAAGCGACACAGCGAAGCCAGCGAGAAGTGGCTGCCATGATCAACAAAGCCAGTGCGATCAAAATGAATGACTTGAGAATCCAACGCATTGGCAGACCATCAAAAGATGGCGATACCTCGTTTAGTCGATAAGATCGCTCAACAAAGGGAAGGGCATAGCTAAACATCACAAAACAAAAGGGCAATAATAAAAGGCTGATTCCAACGATTTCCACCCACACTCTTCGTTTCATTGGCCAATGTTCAGCCAACGCATCAACGCGAACATGACCATCGTGAATAAAACAGTAGGACAGACCGAGCATGAAACCAACAGCGTACAAGTGCCATTGCAGTTCCTCTAACGCCACAAATGTTGTATTGAAAAAGTAGCGCATTAGGGCGTTGCCTACGATT
The DNA here is from genome assembly GCF_024435075.2 of Marinomonas maritima. NCBI lineage: Bacteria > Pseudomonadati > Pseudomonadota > Gammaproteobacteria > Oceanospirillales > Oceanospirillaceae > Marinomonas > Marinomonas maritima. The sequence goes on from NZ_JAMZEG020000005.1 coordinate 214,028, forward strand.
AGGAGCATTAACGCTAACCATATCCAAGAAGTGCATCGGCCCATTTTTTCAATAAAAGATTCGAGATATTGTGACACCTTGGTATGAGGTAGCTCGGCAATATTAGAATGCGATAATTTCGCCTCGATTTCAGCTAAATTCAATTCAGTCGATGGATCGGACATGTCTTTCCCCTTTGATTCCGGATGGTTTATACATCCAGTGAAAAACGTCGGCACCCTAAGGTGCCGACTCACTTAACAGAGTTCAAATAGAGTTATTTCGTACCCCAATCACGTGGTAAATAGCCGAATTTTTTCCAAGTGCTGTGCTCTTTCTGGAAGGCTTTCATAGAAGAGTAGATCTTGTTAAATTCAGGGTTTTCAGCAGAATGACGCGCCATGACTTTGTCTGTTGCTTCTTCAAAGGCGCTCAAGATTTCAGGAGAATACTGATGCAGTTGTACGCCTTTTTCTTTAAACCGAGTCAATACACCACCTTGTAGCGCTTCTGACTTAGATATCGACATAGTGTTGGCGGCCACACAGGTATTCTCAATCAAAGATTGTGTTTGTTTGTTGAGGTTGTTCCAGTCATTCATGTTGATATAAAGGAACTGGTTAGTCGAAGGCTGGTGCCAACCTGGAAGGTAGTAGTGTTTGGCCACTTGATAAAAACCAAGCTGCTCATCCACCGTAGGAATAGAGAATTCGGTGCCGTCCAAAACGCCGGTTTCTAAGGCTTGATAAAGTTCGCCACCCGGAAAGACATTGATCGACATGCCGAATTCAGACATGATTTCACCGCCAAGTCCTGCTGCGCGAAATTTAAGACCGTTTAGATCGTCAACGGATTTGATTTCTTTTCGGAACCAACCCGCTGCTTCTGGGCTAATAGTGCCGCAAAGAATAGGATAAACATCGTAAGGCTTGAAAAGCTCTTTGAGCATTTTATCGCCGTCGTGATAATACATCCACGCGGTAAATTCATTTGATTCAAGGCCAAATGGCGTTGCGCCGAACAGTGCCGCCGCTGGGATTTGTCCCCATTCGTAGCCCATCCAAGAGTAGCCTGCAGAAACATTGCCTGCGCTGACGTTATCAAAAATACTCAGGGCAGGGATTAACGAACCAGGTTCGAACACTTGAAGTTTGACTTTTTTGCCACTCATGTCGCTGAGCATTTTTGACACTTCCGGCATGGTGTCACCCAGTGCCGTTAAAGAGGAAGAGAACGCCATGGGTACTTGCCAACGGACTTTGTCGAAGTCTGCATAAGAAGGCATCGCGAAGCTTAAGGTGGTTAAGCAAGTTGCTGTTATCAAAGCATTTTTCATTTTTTAATCCTATTATTTTTATTGTGTGTTCTTTCAAATCATAGAGAGCATAGCTTGTTCCGTGTACGCCATAGGCAACTATGGTGCTGTCTATGGCCTTATCAAGAAGAGTGCCATAAAAACAAACTGCTTTGTTTTCAATTGGTTAGTGAGTTTTTATCGTTTTCGATAACAATGAAGTCAATTTATTTCCGGAAAATCGGACGGTTTTCATAGAAAATAGAGTGCTTTCTCTTTAACTATAGTCCGACAAATAAGACAGTATCCGATTTTTGGGACGATATGGCGTGTTTCTTGCTCTTTCTTTGCACGTTTTTCCTAACCGAATGATCAGCTTATTCCGTGCTTATCGAGCTTTTCGTAGAAAGTGGATTTACTGATACCAAGTTGTTTCGCGGCTTTTGTTCGGTTGTCACCGCATTCAATCAGGGCCGTTTTGATGATGTTTCTCTCTGCTACATTGAGCTGATCTTTTAGGCTGCCGATAGGTGGCGTGATACCAAGAGGCGCATGGTTTGGCGGCGATAGATTTTCGGTTTGAGATACTTGTGTCGGTAATAATGAAAGTGGAATTTTTCGATCATGACTGGTGTAGAACGCGGCTTCCATGACGTTTTCAAGCTCACGGATATTGCCTGGCCAGTTGTACGCCAGCATAGCCGTCAACGCCTGCACGGTGAGTTTAGGGGCACGGCGACCGGTTCTTCTAGACAGCTTTTGTAGGAAAAAATCGGCGAGTTTGGCGATATCTTCGCGGCGTTCTCGCAGTGGTGGGAGGTCAATCGCCACCACGTTGATACGATAGTAAAGGTCTTCTCTGAAATCCCCACTTGCTATTAAGCTTTCTAATGGGCGATGTGTCGCGGTGATTAGGCGAATATTCAACGGGGTTGATCCTATGCCGCCCACGGACTCGACTTCTCGGTCTTGTAACACACGAAGCAGTTTGGCCTGCATCAATAAAGGTAAGTCGCCGATCTCGTCGAGAAACAAAGTCCCGCCATTGGCTAATTGGAATTTACCGGGCTTGCCGCCTTTTTTTGCACCGGTAAACGCGCCTTCTTCATAGCCGAATAATTCACTTTCTAACAAATTTTCTGGGATCGCGGCGCAATTGACTTTAATAAATGGAAATTCCGCCCGATCAGACAGCTGGTGGATGGCATGGGCGTATAGCTCTTTCCCTGTTCCAGATTCGCCACGAATTAATACTGTTACGTCACCGGACGCCACTTGCGTGACTTTGGCACTCAAGGATTTCATCACCTGACTGTCACCGATGATGTCATTTAGGTGAAAGTTAGCCCCCGTGTTGGCCTTGTCGGAGGCGATGCTTTTTTGGTATTGAAAATCTTGCTCGGCCAGAAGGGCTTTTATGTGGCTGTTAATTTGCTTCCATTCATGAGTATCATGAAAAATCACTGTGCCCACCGCACCAATGACCTCGCCTTGATCGACGATGGGGAAGCGGCTAGCAATCATGTTACTGCCTAAAATCTTCTGAAAAGACAACCGCTCCGCTTGGCCTGTTTGCACGGTAATGTGCATACGAGTGTTTTCAATGACGTCGGTGACCTTTTTTCCTTTCACATCCTCCGCCTTCACACCGAGAAAGCGTGCATAAGGTCGGTTGATGAAAAAAATCTTTGCTTGATGGTCGACAATAACGACCCATTCTTCCATCGCATTCAAAATGGCTTTGTAAGTGTTGGCTGCCTGCGAGAGTTTTTCTAGTTTCTTTAATGACATTTCAACTCCGCTTATTGTTCCGTGATGAATCAATCCGCTTTTTTGTTATTGGTTTTTTGTCTAAGCAAACATTCTAATCTAAATAAGCTGCTTTTCCTTAACTTAAGAATCGACATGAACATACTTAAGCAAACCATCAGCAGCGGCTTGCATTCGTTATTGGCTGATCTCTTTATCGACGCGGTACGAAAAAGTGCTTATTTATTTCATCAAAAAGAAGGCATAAAGACACAGTCGTTTGTTATTTAAACATTGCAGGGTTGAAAAAAAAGAGCCGCTACTTCAGTAGAGACTCTTTTGTAGAGGTTATGCTTTTTTTAGTAGACGCTTACCGTAGTACAATATTTCGGTGAGTCTCGCTAAAACAACCGTATTGCTAGGGTTTATCGAGCGTTTTTCTATACTCTTCTACGGGTAATCCCCCTATTCCCCAGTCTTCTAAATCAACCTCATTGATGACTACAAAGGTGGTTGCTGGAGACTTGCCGAGTACCTCTTTTAATAAATCGGTTACGCCTTTGATGAGGGCGGATTTTTGATCTTGTGTAACACCTTCACGGGTGATTTTTATATTTACGTAGGGCATGTTTCGTTCCTATTTTTCTATGATTTGAAAGACTTTCGCAATGATTTTCCACTGACCATCCTCGCGAATTAGGGTTAAGAAATCCACAAAATCCCGCGACCCAATGGCGCATCTCACTCTGGCTCTGGCAGTATTTTCACCAGCCAATTCGATGCCATCAATACAATCTTTTCTGGGTTCTTGGCGGGAGGCAGGCGATTCTCGCTGTGCAATGATTTTTCGGTATTCACCCATTCCATAACACAAAGTGGGTGATTCATCTGCTGTGATATAGATCGCTCGTTCATGAAACACCATATCGAACTTATCAAGGTCACAGTAATAGAGCGTGTCGAAATAGCGATTGAGTACTGTTGTAATGTCAGAGAATGCGTCCATTAGAGTGCCTCACTTTTAATGAGGCCTTCAGCGAGCATGGCCTTCTGGGTTGCTGGGCGGTTATAGATTCTTTGCATGAAGGCATCGGTATAGGGCCAACGCTCAAGTGATAAACCAATAAAATTAGACCAATTCAAAATCACAAATGCGTAGGCATCCGCAACCGTATAATGTTGGCCCATTAAAAAATGGCGGCCATCCATTAAGCGAGTCTCAATGGATTCAATACGTTTGGCTATTTTTTCTTCCGTTAGTTTTTTTGTGTCAGCGTTCAAGGCAATATTTGAAAAAAATGGGCTATAGGCTTTATGCAATTCAGTGGCAAGGTAACCTAAAAGCTCTTGCAGACGGGTATGTTCAAAGCTATCGCTAGAAGGCATGAGTGCCTGTTCTGGGCTTAAATTGCCTAAATATTGAAGTATCGCAATGTTTTCGGTGAGTACGTCGGCATTATCAAACCCTAGTGCGGGAACATAACCGTTTGGATTAATGGTGTTGTATTGAATACCTTGGCTAGTCGTGCCTTTTTCGGTATTAACTTCTTCTAATTCAAACGGCAAATTTAGTTCGTTTAGGAGAATGTGTGATGCCATTGAGCAGGCGCCTGTTTTGTAATAAAGCTTCATAATGTGTCCATAGATTGATGAATAAGTAGATATATAGTATCTAACCTATTGCTAGTTACCATAGGTAACCTATAAAATCAGGTTTCTCTCCAGTAACCTGATTACCTTTATGGCATTGAAACTACGAAAAAATAAAAGCCCCCTCCCACCAGAACCCTGCGCACTGACAGACTGTATGGCACTCATTTCTGGCGCATGGGCTCCTAACGTTATTTGGTGTTTGCGTATGGAGCCAAGGCGCTTTAATGAACTGAGAGTGGATATTCCACCGATTTCAGCCAAAGTATTGTCTACTCGACTAACGGAATTGAAGGCGCGTGGACTAATAAATAGAAATGTCCTTCCAACCTCGCCACCTTCTGTTGAATATGAGCTGACGGCGTTTGGTCAAGAATTGATTCCAGCGCTTGATGCTATTGTTCAAGTTGGGCACAAACTGAAATTAAAAGAATCTGAGTGACATAAGGCTCAGTAGTACACACTTTTCACCACAGTGGCACACTTGAAAGGCTTAGAGGCTAGTTTAGATCAAGAGTTGCGGCTTGAACTCTAATGATAATTGCGCTGTAAATTATGAAGAAAACACAGATTGTAAAAGACTCTCTACTTTTTGCATAAAGTATGGAGCCTATGTGTATTCCCAGAAACTGGGTTGTTTTTATGGGCTCTATCGCCAACTATTTAACCAGCAAAACGAAATACACAAAACGCTAATCAGGAGGAAACATGCAAAATCAAACAGATCAAGTCAAGCACATTACAGACATTATAAAAGTGATGAATGGTGGCATTGAATTCTACCAAGAAGCGAAAACTAAATTGGATACCACTGCTTACCAAGCCTTCTTTAATCGCATGATCAGTGCCAAACAAGAAGCAGCGGCAGAGCTACAACAATTCGCAGTCCAAGAAAAAGGGCAACCAGAGACCGACACCAGTAATGTGGTGAAAATGCGTCAAGCTTACACCAAGTTGCTATCTAAGGTTTCCAGCGATTCCACTGCCTTTACTTACATTGATCAATTAGAAGAAGTGGAAGACAAAGTGCTAGAAGAGCTCGATCTTGCTCTTGAAAGAGAGCAAAAGCAGGACTGTGAAGTCACGCTTCAGCGGATCAAAGTCAGAATGAAAGAGTGTCATGACGAAATGAAAGCCCTGCAAAAAGAAGCGGCTTAACACTCATAATAGAGTCATCTCTTTTCTCTAAGTTTGCTCGATTCAGTAAGAAAGAGACTCGGGGAAAGGGCGACTGAATGATGACATTAGGATAAATGACATTAGGAAAACGAAGTAAACGAAACGCTAATCAGGAGGAAACATGCAAACTCAAACAGTTCAGACTAATCATATTTCAGACATTATAAAAGTGATGAACGGTGGCATTGAATTCTACCAAGAAGCGACAACCAAATTGGATAACACCACTTACCAAGCCTTTTTTAATCGCATGATCAGCGCGAAAGAAGAAGCGGTTGCAGAACTTCAAAAATTCGCCGTCCAAGAAGATGGGCATCCAGAGACCGACACCAGTAACGCGGTGAAGGCACGCCAGGCTTATACTAAGTTATTGTCTAAGATGTCTAGCGACACCAGCTTCACTTATGTTGATCAGCTAGAAGAAGTGGAAGACAAAGTGCTAGACGAAATTGACGCTGCGTTAGAGAAAAAACAAGCGCAGGATTGCGAAGTCACGCTTCAGCGCGTCAAAGTCAGAATGAAAGAGTGCCACGATGAAATGAAAGCACTGCAAGTGACCATTCAGCACTAAGAGAAAAGGTCGATGTAATACCGAGAAAAATCAAAAGCCAGCATTCACAGATTAAGGGTGATTGCTGGTTTTTTTTGCTTATAGAAAAGATAGTCAAGCGGAGCTTTAGCTAGTACATATAACCGCTTCAGCAATAAGTGTTTTTAAACGGTAAGCCAATTCGATGCACTCTTTTTCTGTGTGAATGTTGGTAAAACTTAAAATCAGAGTTGGGTGAACGCGCCCAGATGACCATTTCGACAAAGCTTGAGCAAACAGCCCTGCTTTCATCATTTTATGACAAAGTTCAGCATCGTTTGCATTTTCATCTGTCAATTTTAATAGCATGTGCATGCCACCGGGTTGTGGCTCGATTGACACCATGTCACCTAATACTTTTTGCAATACATTAGCCATTAGCTCTCGACGCTCTCGATACAGCTTTCTCATACGCTGAATATGTCGAGAAAGGTGACCTTCTTGCATAAAGGCCAGAACACAGGCTTGAGTTAATGTGGGGACATTTCCCGTATACAGCTCTGAACATCGTTCAAACCGAGCTATTTGGCTTTTTGGAACGACGATATAAGACATTCTCAAACTGGGGAAAAGCATCTTACTGAAAGTGCCTAAATACACCACTCTATCCTGAGTGTCTAAACTTTTTAAGGCTCGTAAAGGAAGGCCTGTGTGTCTGTATTCGCCGTCATAGTCGTCTTCAAATATCCAGCTCTGATTTGTCTCTGCCCAATTCAGTAGTTCCTGCCGGCGTCGAAGAGATAAGGAAACACAGGTTGGGCTTTGATGTGCAGGCGTGACAATAATCGCATCGGCTTGGATATTTGTCGGTAAATGGATGCCTTCTTTATCGACTGGAATCGAAACGCTATTGAAATGGTTGTTGGATAAAATGTGTCTCGTCAGTGGGTAACCAGGATCCTCTATTCCGACATTGGCTTTTTCTTTCAAAAGCACATGTGTCGTCCAATTGATAGAATGAACATAGCCTGACGTAATAAACACTTGAGTGCCATCGCACTGGACGCCTCGAGAAAGCTGTAGATATTGAGCAATTGCGATTCTTAATTGAGGAAGACCATAAACGGAAGGATGAGCAAGGTCCTCCATGCCGATGTTTCGTGCGCACCTCGCGGCCATTCTCGACCAAACTTGCCTAGGAAAGGCATCTAAGGCAGGGAGACCTAATTGAAACGGTAAAATGTCAACGGTTTCGATTTCAGAATGAAATCCAGGCTGTCGGGTATTAACTTTGGCCTTTCTGACTTTTGATTGATCGTATAGATTTTTACTTACTCGTGTGCCCGCTTGACCTTTAGATTCAATATACCCTTCCGCTTTTAACAGTGAATAGCCTTCTTCGACTGTTCCTCGTGCTACGCCCATTTCTTTCGCCAGTGTTCTAGCGGATGGAATGCGCTCACCCGGTTTTAAGGTTCCTTGTGAAATGGCCGTGTGAATTCGTTGATAAACCTGTTTGTAGGCTAGCACTTTTGACATCGTTCTTCTCATACGCTTTATGGTATATAAAAATATCCAATTTATGGCTCTTATTATGAGCCATATCTATTTGTATCATACTGACCATTATGGTGAAACCAGTACATAGCCTTAGAGAGATATATGAATGTATTAGTGATTAATTGCAGTCCCAAGCAAACAGAGTCGTCGTCTTATTATGTGGCACAAAGCATGATTGCGACATTATCAAATTCGGTTCCAGTCGAGGTCGAAATCATTGATGCAACAAGACTTCCTCATATCGATAGCGCCTATGCAGACGCGTTATGTTCTCCTGATTGTCACCACGATCTGAGTGTCGGAAGTCTGGCTTTGTCGGAGCAGTTAATTGCTTCTCTTGATGCTGCAGATATGGTGATTATTGCTTCACCAATGCACAATTATTCTGTGCCCTCTAGCTTAAAAAGCTGGATTGATCATGTGGTCCGAGCCGGAAAAACATTCAAGATTACTGCCACAGGAAAGCATCCGTTGCTAGAGGCTAAGCCTGTTTATATTTTAGTGTCGTCAGGCAGCACCTTTTCTGGAGAGGCAGCGTACCAGCCTGATTTTTTTACCCCTTATATGCAAGCAGTGTTGGCGACCATTGGACAAAATCAAGTATTTTTCTTCCCTATTGAAGGCACTGTCAGTACCAAGGCGTTCGTACAGCAGAAGATAGAGACGATTCAGCGTCGAGTATCTGAGCACCTTGCGGCTACTGTGATGTAGTTCGATTTTCCTCTCCCGATCCCATTCATTTTTGCAATATTTTTACGACTCAATAATAGGAGCATTATTATGATAACGCGCTTTAATACTATGTTTAAAAAGCCACTGGTGGCACTTATGTGCTTATTTGCACTCGTTCAAGTTTCTCATGCTGAAGAAGACTATTCGGAGGAGGGCGAACGACGAGCAAAGTCGGCAGGTGAGTCTTTGGTTGGCACACCTGCCCCGCAAATGAAGGTTGAAACTATTGATGGTAAAACCATCGATTTGGCAGAAATCTACGGGAAAAAGCCGGTTTATATTAAGTTTTGGGCGACGTGGTGTGTTCCATGTCGCGAGCAAATGCCGGGCTTTGAAGATGTTTATAAGAAGTATGGCGACAAGGTTCAAGTGATCGCGGTGAATACTGGCATCAGTGACAACCTAACATCCGTGACCGCTTTTCGTGCCAAATATGGGCTGACCATGCCTATTACCATCGACAATGGCGAGTTGGCTCGCGTATTTAATTTGCGTGTGACACCTCAGCATTTGCTGATTGATAAAAATGGTCAGTTTGCCTATTTCGGCCACAAAGATGATAAAGAGTTTCATCAAGCTTTGGACAAAGTGGTTGCGGAAAGAATCAGCAGTAAGCCGTTAAATAATCCAGTATTTGTGCCAAAAGAGTCCGGTTATCAAGTTGGGGATACCGTGTCCGACTTGTCTTTTATCACCATTGATGAAGAGCCTCTTGATATTAAATTTAAGACAACAAGCGCCCAAAAAGTCGCAGTGGTGTTCTTTGGTCCTTGGTGTGAATGGTATCTAGAAGAAACTGAGCCGAAAACCTCTCAAGCTTGTACTCGTGTTCGTGAGTTGCTGGAAGAAAAATCAACCGCATCGAATATCCAGTGGGTAACGGTATCAACCAACTTATGGGCGTCTGTTGATGAGTTGAAAGACTACCGCGTTAACTACGGAACCAGTTTGCCAATTGTATTTGATGCTGATGGATCGTTGTTTAAGCAGTTTGGTGTCAACCAACTTCCTACGATTACGCTAATTGATCCTGATGGAAAAGTAAGCTTGAAGAGCTCTATCCAAGACGATGACTTTGGCGTAGCGCTCAAAACAATTTCAACTTTTAAATAACGATTATTATTTAAAACATAAAGGCGCAGTATGAAACGGTTTGCTCATTTTATTACATGGTTTGTGTTCTTGGTATGCTCATCGCAAATCATGGCAAATGAACAGGGCGATGATTCGCGCCTGATTTCTATCTCACTCATAACAGAGTCAGGAAACCCATCTGCTGGAAGCACTCAAGATCTGGCCATCATTATGACACCTAAAAAAGGCTGGCATGGTTATTGGATTAACCCTGGTGATGCTGGTTTTCCGAATAACTTGAATTGGCAGTTACCTGATGGTGTTAGCGTAGGCGAAGTGCAATACCCTGCACCTAGCCAGCTGGTCGTCAGTGATATTATGAACTATATCTATCACGGCGAGTACGCTTTGCTGGCACCTATTACGATTGATAAAGGTATTGCGGCAGGCACATCGTTGACCATCAGATTGGGCATGAGTTATCTCGTCTGTGATCCATCAAGTTGTTTACCAGAACAGCAAACGATTGAAAAAACGTTCACCGTTGGTGAAGGGGGGCTTGACCAAGGTTTGCAAAATCAATTCAATCAATGGCGTCAAAAACTGCCCAAGCCCATGGATGCAAAAGGTCAGTTTGCCATTGATCATGGTGTCTTTAAGCTGTCCTTGCCACTACCAAGTTCTATGGCTGCGGATGATGCGCATGTCTATCCCATTATTAATAATACGATAGTCAATAATGCCAAACAGATCTTTCGCCACGAGGGTGATGTGCTGAGTATGCAGACTCCATCGGGGGAGGCGTTGGGAGATTTGTTTGAAGGCGTATTGGTGTTGGACAAAGGCATTTCCCTTCACTTTAGCGCAACTAAAACAGACAGCGCAGGGCTTTCTGTTGCAATGGCAGGGACTACAAACGCGATAAATCAAAGTAGCTGGATGATTGGAATAACGGCGTTCTTCGGTGCGATTCTAGGCGGACTATTGTTGAATATCATGCCGTGTGTCTTTCCAATATTAAGCCTAAAGATTTTAAGTCTTTCGCATCAAGGATCAGAAAAGAACGCGAGAATGGGAGCGGTGGCTTATACCCTTGGCGCCGTGTTGGTCTGTGTACTATTGGGTGGTGTTATTTTAGGGCTCAGAGCATTGGGGCATCAGGTTGGATGGGCATTTCAATTGCAAAGCCCTGCAGTGATCGCCGCGTTGATCGTACTCATGAGTGCAATAGGGTTTAATTTAGCGGGCTTATTTGAAATTGGCACATTAACCTCAGGCTCTCGTCTACAAGACCAAAAAGGACCAATGGGCGATTTTTGGACTGGTGTGTTGGCGGCATTTATTGCAACCCCCTGTACAGGGCCTTTTATGGCGACCGCCTTAGGCGCGGCTTTAATCTTACCGATTGGCGTTGCTTTCGTGATTTTTGCCGGTTTAGGCTTTGGTATGGCATTGCCCTTTTTGTTAGTGGGCTTTGTACCAAGTTTACGCACTCGCTTACCCAAGCCCGGTGGTTGGATGGTCACCGCACGACGTATTTTATCTCTGCCTATGTTCATAACCGTATTAGGGCTGGTTTGGATATTGATGCGTCAATCCAATAACGATTATGTTTTGTCCATATTGATGGTGACGATGTTATCCACTTTCGGCTTGTGGTTGACTGGTTTATGGCAGCACTCACAGCATAAAGGAAAATGGTGGCCGACCATCATATTGACGTTGGTGCCATTGTTTGTCGTGTTGAATTGGGTGTCAGATACACCTGCTCCATCCAATAAAAACGAGCAAACAGAAACGGTCGCATTTAATCAGGAAACCTTAAATGCGCTACGTGCAAAGCAAGATGTCTTTTTATATTTTACGGCCGATTGGTGTTTAACCTGTAAAGTGAATGAAAAGACCTCTATTGACCGACAAGAGGTGAAGGACGCACTGAAACAACAAAGTGTTGTTACTATGGTGGGTGACTGGACAAATGGTGATAGCCAAATGACGGCCTTTTTATCCGAGCATGGGCGTTCCGGTGTGCCTCTGTACTTATGGTATAAAAAAGGCGTAGATCAACCGAGGGTTCTGCCACAAATACTGTCTCCTTCAACGCTGATTGACCAAGCAAAAAATTAGTCACAGTAAGCAGACGCGAGGCTAGAGTGTACGATTGTCGTACGCTCTAGCCTAGAGTCAAATAGAAGTGTCGCTTTAGCCCAGTGCAGACTCTGGTACGACGACACTCAAAGATTGAGGTTTCACCACGACTTCAAGCTTATCTGCTTGGCGCTCTTCACCGTCGACGACATAATGGCCGACTTGGCTTATATCCACCGTGACCCGCTGAGCCGTACGATGAAACACACCGCTGTTACCTTCTGGCGTGTCACTGTCTTCATTTCGGTCCCCCATCCCTAGCAAGGCTAATTCCGCCAAATTTAAAATCTGCATACGCTCAGGATCTAGCCAGGTTAAGTCCAATTTGCCATCCATGATATTCGGAACGCCTTTCCCTTGCGCTAACAAGGTGGTGATAGGCGCGGCATTGGCAATGGTTAGACTCGGAGTCTTGATGGTAAACGGTTCGTCGTCGTTCAGTTGTACGGTAAACTCATGGATCTCATTCTGACCGATGGCTTCCCATAAACCCTGCAAATAGGCGAGCTGGCCACTGGTGTTTTTTTTTCTTCGGTCGGCTTTTTCAATCATTTGTTGCTCAAATCCAATCCCAGCAAGTAACAGCATTAACTCGCCATTACAGGTGGCGGTGTCGATTCGCTGCTCGCAGCCGTCGATCAAGTTCAAACACATGGTTTCCAGAGATGCGATTTTCGACAACGTCCCGCACAGCGCGTGACTTAAGGCATTCGCGGTACCAAAAGGAATAATACCCAGCTTAATAGGGGTTCCTACCAGCGCCGCCGCTACCTCGGTAATGGTGCCATCACCGCCACAAGCAATCACCATATCAGGCGATGTTTTTACCGCCTCTTTGGCCAGTACCGTACCGTTCATTTCTGGTGTTGTTGTTTTGACCGTTATATCAAAGTAGGCAGATAAATAGCGCAAAATCGTTTCTTGATCTTCTTCCCACTGACGCCTTCCAGAAACAGGGTTCGCGATCAACCACGCGGTATTGCGAACCACTAAGCGCTTATCGTCCAATGCTTGTGTTAAATGCTTAAACTGACGCTTGTTAAGCCGTGCGGTTTGACGAATAGCGCGTACTTTATTCATAACCTCAGCCGGTGAGGATGTAGGGTTCTGACTAAGTAAATACGCCGCCATCATAAAAACAGAACGACCACGGCCTAAGGCGCAATGCACCACCACCGAACGACCTGTTTTGCGATGAGTGTGAATCCAGTTTAGCGCACGCTGTATTTGTGTATCAGAAGGAACAGAATGATCAAGGATGGGAATGTTTAAATAATCTATATCGGCTTGAAAAGCGACCCAGTTCATCGAACTGAATTCCGCCGTGACATCCAACACCGCACTGATATTTTCGCTTTTAATCGCGTGAATATCGGAGGGAAACAGGCGTCTGGCAAGGTACAAGCCGTCGTCTATTTTTTGTAACGCAGGAACCGTATCCGTGCTTCTCGCCCAACTGTTATAAAGCTGTGTGCTCCATAAAAAAGGCATAAATACCCAGCGAATATAAATAGGCACAGTGCCATCGGAACGTTTGCGAAAAATAGTCGGTTTGTTGAGAAGGTAAGCCAGACTGACAGAAAAGAACGACAGGGCAAACCATGCCCAAGCCAACTTAAAGTACACAGTGCTGGTCATAACACCCAAGAAAACAAAAAAGGCAGTGACCAATAAATAATAATTTGGATTAAACAATACATCTCTCCTAGCATCCAGCCATTTGCCAGAAGAGTAGCATCACTTTCTAAATAAAAGCCAGCGTTAGGCGCAGCGTAACGTTGGCAGGAGCCGAAAATACCGCTCTTTCTTGAAACATTAGAAAGAGCGGGCGAAGGGTTAAAATTAGAGTGCTTTTTCGATTTTCGCAGCAACGTCGCTAGAAACCCACGCTTTCCACGTTTTAGGGTACTGCTCTAAAAAGTGATACATGGCCGCTTCACCGTCGGCTTGATTGTCTTCCATCCAGGCTAATAGTGTGCTCATTTGTTGGTTGGTAAAGCCGCGTTTTGCGAAGTATTCAAAGGCTTGTGGCTCACGTTGAGCAAAGGATTCTGTCGTTATCGTTTGCACCGGAGAAGGTGGGTACATGGTCACTTTTGGCGACACGCAGTCTGGCTGAGTCGTACAGTTACGATATTCCTCTACGTCTGCGCCAGTGCCAAAGTCCACTTTCACCATGTTGTACTTGCCCAGTACAGGCGTCGGAGACCAGTAGTAACCAAACCAAGCTTGGTTTCGATCATAGGCTTTAGAAATGGTGCCGGCGAGTCCCGCACCAGAACCTGGATCAATCAGTTCAAAACCACTTTCGTCTAGTTTAAGTGCATTGAAAAGGTGCTCGGCCGTAATCTGGCATGTCCATCCTGCAGGGCAGCCATAAAATGCGTGCTTGGTATCGCTTTCAGGGTGGGCAAATAAATCGGCATGCTTGATAACACCTTCAATGGTGGCCATTTCTGGGTATTGTTTGACTAAATAAGCGGGAACCCAAAAGCCTTCTTCACCACCATCAAGCAAGGATTTTCCAGCATAGCGAAGGCGTTTTTCAGCCACGCCTTTATCCAGTGCTTCTTTTATGCCGTTGGTCCAAAGTTCGGGTGCAACATCAGGCTTGCCCTTTTCAATCATCGATACGCCCGTTGGGACGCTATCACCCGCGATCAGCTCGGCATCACACTGATAGCCGTTATTAAGAATGAATTGATCAACGTGGGCAATCAGACTGGCGGAGTTCCAGTTCATGTCAGCTATGGTAAAGGAACCACAGTCTGCAGCACTGGCATTAATGGAAAAAGCAGAAAGCAGCATAACAGGAAGTACTGAAGGCATAATCTTCATTTGACTGGGTTCCTATATCATTATTAGAAAACCAATTATAAACATAAGAAATAATAAGAAAAAATGGGTCATACAGAAAAAGCTATTTTATCTGATGCCCGTTATTTTCCAAAAAGCTTTTTAGAAACTGCGTTTAACTGCTAACAATCAGGTTGTTAATGGCTTTCGAGATCAGGTCTTTTTTCACCAGTGTGCGTTTCACTGGTTGTTCAAACCAGAAGCTCATTGGCTGATCAAAGCCGATATCGTGCATGTAATTGTAGAGCGCTTTACGCAGTCCTTCGCCCAGCATTTCATGATTTGTGCCCGTTGGGTCGGTGAAATCCACGTCGTTTTCAGCGAATAAAATCTCAGGACGTTCAGCGAGCGTGATGCCAAACTCTTCAGGATTAATACCGATCGGGCTGTGCGCGGTGGCCGCAAAACGGTGCCAGAAAGCAGACTGAAAGCAGCCTTGAGCCATCATCTGGCGTACCATTTCCAACGCATCGATGGTTTCTTGCTCGGTTTGCGTGGGGAAACCATACATTAGATAAGAATGAACCAGTATATCCGCATCACTGAAGGCTTTGGTGACACGGGCGACTTGCTCGACACTCACGCCTTTTTTCATCAGTTTTAGCAATCGGTCGGACGCGACTTCAAGTCCACCGCTGACCGCGACACAACCGGAATCCGCCAACAACTGACAGCGTTCTGGCGTAAAGGTTTTTTCAAAGCGAATATTGCCCCACCAACTGATCACCACGCCGCGTTCAATTAATCGTCTTGCTAGCGCAAACAAGGCCTTTGGTGGCGCGGCTTCGTCGACGAAATGGAAGCCGGTTTGTCCGGTTTCTTCGATCAATTCTTCGATTCGATCGACCAAAATATCCGCACCAGCGGCATCATAGCGATCAATATAATCCAGCGTCACATCGCAAAAGCTGCATTTACGCCAGTAACAACCATGAGCAATGGTCAGCTTGTTCCAACGGCCATCACTCCAGATGCGGTGCATCGGGTTGAGCATCTCACATAACGACAAGTATTCGGTTAATGGCAAGCCATCGTAAATCGGCGTGCCAACATCGGTTTGGGGTATATCGTGCAGCTCAGCGTTTTCATTGTAATGTACGTATTGCTCGCCGTTTTCGTCTTCTGCAAGGAAGTAGGTGCGCACCAAGTCGTCTATTTCGCGTTTGCCGTCAAAGTATTCCAGCAAGGTCATAAAAGGACGTTCGCCGTCATCGAGGCAGATAAAATCAATAAACTCAAACACACGAGGGTCTTTTAAGGCGCGCAATTCGGTGTTCACAAAACCACCGCCCATAACGATTGGAATGTCAGGATTAATCGCTTTACAGGTTTGCGCAATACGCAGCGCGCCCAACATATTACCGGGGAAGGGAACGGTTAGCGCCACCACGCTGGGTTGGGTTTCTTCCAGATACATTTCGACCAATTGCTCTAGAATCTCGGAACTAAAACTGGGCTCGCCCATGACGGTGTCGTAGAGGTTGTCGAAGCTTGGATTCGCCGCCGCAAGACGCTCGCCGTAACGGCTGACTTCAAAATACGGGTCAACGCCTTGCGTAATCACCGCGGACAAATCATTGATAAACAAGGTCGCCAAATACTTGGCTTTGTCCTGTAACCCCAAGCTGCCAAAGGCGGTTTTAAGAATGTCGCCAGATACCGCTTCCATTTGAGCAATCGCGTCAAACGCGGGGCCTTCTGGTAAAAAACGACGGGACACAATGCGCAGTGCAAGGCTTGGGTCTTTGCCTTGTAAAAAACGGATAACCGGTTCAACCGCGAGGCGATAGCGATCAAACTCCGCCATAAAAGTGTAGATCACATCGGGCAGTTCATCGTCTTCAAATGACTCGAAATTGTCTTCTACATGCTGACGAATAATGTCCAGCGCGGGTGCTGTCATCATCTCCAGAAAAAGCTCGATGGCAGGGTCTCGCTGCACCGCCTCATAGCCCCGAGAGCGTAAAAAACCCGTCAGATACGCTGTTGCCGGATACGGCGTATTTAGCTGGGTC
Source organism: Marinomonas maritima (assembly GCF_024435075.2). NCBI lineage: Bacteria > Pseudomonadati > Pseudomonadota > Gammaproteobacteria > Oceanospirillales > Oceanospirillaceae > Marinomonas > Marinomonas maritima. The sequence continues at coordinate 230,793 of NZ_JAMZEG020000005.1, forward strand.
ATCGGAGGGGTCATTAGAAGAACGGTCATAGCTTGCCTTTAAAGTAAAACCTAATCGGAATAAGGCGCGATTCTAGCATTTAAAAGAAATCATCACCCTCAAAAAATGATGAGGTTATTGATTCGCAATGACGTTGATTTTTAAGGTATCTGGCCGGCTTAATCCGTAGATGAAGAAAACTGAGTCAAAATCCCCTCGTTTTCATCTGACCCTGATAACGCCTTATGTTAGAGTGCGCGCGGTTACAGGTTGTTGGCGAATTGTCAGCAATAATAGGGAAGTCAGTGCAACTCTGACGCTGCCCCCGCAACGGTAAAAAAGTCACGCTTTGCCAAACAGCCACTGTGGTAAACCATGGGAAGGCGGCAACGCTTGCGTCAGCAACTTTTGAGTCCGGAGACCTGCCTGTAACTGGGGGTTCTTGCGTGTGCGAGAGCCGAATGTCACCACTGTGCGGGCGTGCTCAGTGCAACAGTAGATTCTTATTTATGAACATATTATGTGCTTCTTCAGCGTTCACGACATCCTTCGTGGCGCTTAGTGTTATTTCCACCGGCGTAGTCCATGCGAACAGCGTATCGGATCAATCAACCCTCTTGTCACCTTTGGTCATCACCGCGACCTTGACGCCAGTGAGTGTGTCCGATTCTCTTTCGTCGGTCACCGTTATTAATCGCGAAGAAATTATCGCTCAGCAAGCGCAAGAAATGAGCGAGTTGCTTGCGGCTCAGCCGGGTGTTGATGTCAGCTCGAACGGTGGGTACGGCAAAACCACCAGCGTTTATATGCGTGGTGCTAGCTCTGAATCCACCAAGTTTTTACTCGATGGCATACCTTTGTATTCTGCGACATCTGGCGGTGCGCCATTTGAAAACATCCCAACGTCCTTGATTGATCGCCTGGAAATTGTTCGTGGGCCTAAAGCCACGTTATACGGTGCAGACGCGGCAGGTGGCGTGATTCAAGCATTTTTACCGCAAGCTGGTGATGAAGCTAAAATGAATGTGTCGGCCGGTGGCGGTTCATTTGGCACAAAAACCATCGATGCAACCGTGTCAGGCGCTCAGGGTAATACTCAATACCTTTTGTCTGCTGGCACCTTTGAAACCGACGGTGACATAGTTAAAAAAGACGAGGACAGTCAGGGCTACGATAATGAAAACTGGTTGCTCAATGTCGGACAGAAATTTGACGGCGGTGTGCGAGTCAGTGGCTTGATCATGAACAGCAATGGTCGTAATCACTACGTCGGAGACGAAAACGACTATCAAGTACAAGTGATTGGCCTTGGTGTTAGCTTGCCAATAACAGATCAATGGGATACGGAACTAAAATTGTCCCAAAGTCGTAACGAGAGCACCACCGTTTCTTCTGGGGATACATACGATACTAAGACACAAACCGCTCGCTGGAGTAACACGCTGTGGGCGGGCGATCATGAATATGTCGTAGGCGCAGAAACGTCGGAAGACAGCATTGATGTCACCAAGTACCAAGCGCCGAATCGCAATAACAACGCGGTTTTTGCTCAGTCTCAGTTTGATTTTGGTGCGACCAGCCTGCAACTCAACCTTCGTCAGGATCACAACAGCGCTTACGGCGATTCAACGACGGGCGGAGTCGCCGTAGGTTACCGGTTGGATGACGTGTATACCTTACGGACTAGCTATGGGAAAGCCTTCGAAGCGCCTACCTTTAACGATTTATACTACCCAAGCAGCGGTGACCCGACACTCAAAGCAACAAAATCGGAAACCGTTGAAGTGGGTATTCGTGCAGACTACAACCACTTCTATTGGGATGCCGCTGTGTTTGACGCATCCTATGGCGATATGGTGATTTGGTCCAACTACACTGGGGCTTGGGCGGCTTACAATGTGGACTCCAATGTTCAGGGTGTCGAACTGGCGTCTGGTGTGACGTTGGATCAATGGCAGCTTAGAGCCGCGTTTACATGGTTAGACGCAAAAGATAATGATACCGGCTTTCAGCTGCCAAAACGTGCGCAACGCAGTGCTCGTCTAAGTGCTGACCGTCTATTTGAAAAGGGGCGGGTTGGTATGACATTGCTTGGCGCAGATGGTCGTGCAACCACATTGGGCAGTGATGAAACCTTGTCCGGCTATGTGACGATGAACCTTCGCGCCAGCTATGATTTTGCGACTGACTGGAACGCCGAACTTAGTGTCAAAAATGCCTTTGATAAAGAGTATCAAACGGCAAAGGGCTACTTTAACCCTGGGCGTGGTGTGTTTTTAACGTTTAACTATTCGGTTTTTTAATGGCTAATGTGACGCGTATTTTGTTATCCATCTCGGCATTGTGTCTAAGTGGCTGGGCATTCGTGCCGGCTGCTTTTGCTGAGTCCGTGTGTGTTATCGATGATCGCGGACTGAATGTCTGCCTTGATCATCCCGCCGAACGTATAGCGGCGTTGTCACCGGGGGCGACCGAACTGATTTATGCGGCCGGTGCTGGTGAAAATGTGGTTGCTGTGGTGTCTTATAGTGATTACCCAGAAGCCGCTAAAAGTGTGACGTCGGTAGGCAGTCATACACGTTTAGATTTAGAGCGTTTGATCAGTTTGCAACCTGATTTGATTTTGGCGTGGGGAACGGGCAATCCAACGGAGCAGATCGACACGCTGGCGCGCTTGGGCTTGCCAGTCTATTACGTAGAGCCCTATGAGTTCGAAGACATTGCCCGCAATATCGAAAACATGGGCAAGCTCGCGGGCACCGGATTGCAAGCGGACGCCGAGGCATTGCGTTTTCGTACCGGCATTGATGCATTGCGCGAGCGCTATCAACATGCCTCGCCTGTGAGAACCTTTTATCAAGTATGGGAAGAGCCGCTTATGTCGATGAATGGCAGCCATTACATCAGCAAAGTGGTCAGCTTATGTGGCGGTATTAATGTGTTTGCGGATTCGCCTCGTTTGATTCCTCGACTGAGTCAAGAAGCGGTTTTACTGAAAAATCCAGAAGCCATTATTGCTGGTGGAATGGGTGAGCGTAATGCCCAATGGTTGGAAAATTGGCGCGTGTTTCCAGACTTGTTAGCCACGCAAAAAGGCAATCTGTTCTTTGTGCCGCCTTCGCTGATCCAGCGCCCAACACCGCGCTTATTAGAAGGCGCGCAAATCCTTTGCCAAACATTGGATGTGGTTCGTGCCCGACGTTAAACCGCGTTATCCAACCCATCGCCGCGCCATGCTATGGCCGTTGGTGATATTAGCCAGTGTGTCTTTGCTGAGTGTCGTGTTTTCGATCACCCAAGGCAGTGTTGGTTTGTCGCCCTATGCGGTTTGGCAAGCGTTACTCGGGCAAGGTTCTAGCCTAAATCAAACCTTGGTACTGGAACTGCGTTTGCCTAGAGTGATGGCGGCATTCGCAACGGGCGGGTTGTTAGCGGTGGCGGGTGCATTAATGCAAATCTTACTTAGGAATCCGCTGGCGGATCCTTATGTACTTGGGATTTCTGGTGGCGCTTCGGTGGCGGCACTGACGGCGATTTTACTTGGGATCAGCAGTATTTTGATGTCAGGTATGGCGTTTATCGGCGCGGTATTATCGACGTTGTTGGTGTTTGGACTTTCTACACGTTTAGGCAACATGGCGACCATGCGTTTGTTACTAACGGGCGTAGTGATTGCCGCTGGCTGGGGCGCATTGATTACCTTGATGTTGGCGCTTGCGCCGCCCCATAAAATCCCCGGCATGTTGTATTGGTTGATGGGCGATTTATCCTATGCCAGCACACCGTGGCTTGCTTGGATTGTGCTGGTGCCAACCTGTTTGATCTTAATGCCGCTAGGACGCAGCCTTAATGTCTTGGCTCGAGGGCCTTTGCAAGCGGCGTCACTGGGCGTCAATGTAAAAAGCTTAGAGCGCCTTGTGTTTTTACTCGCTAGTTTGCTCACCGCGATTGCCGTGACAACGGCAGGCAGTGTTGGTTTTGTTGGACTGGTCATCCCGCACATGCTGCGCATGGTATTGGGCAATGATCAGCGATTGATTTTACCCGCGAGTGCGTTGGCAGGGGGTTGTCTTGTCACCTTAGCTGATACATTAGCGCGTACTGCGATTGCCCCAGAACAACTTCCTGTGGGTGTCATTACGGCGTTACTGGGTGTGCCAACCTTCCTGTATCTACTGCAAAGAGGGCGTTTATGACCGAGTTGACGTTAACCCACCTGTTGGCCGATATTCCCAACCATCCTGATCAGCCAGACCATGCGCTCTCCCTAACGTTTCAAGCGGGTCAAATGTGGGGCATTTTAGGGCCAAACGGCGTGGGGAAAACCACCTTGTTGCACACCTTAGCCGCGTTGAAAGCCCCTGCATTAGGAAGCATTGAATTAAACGGACACCCGATGACAGCCTTGCATCGTTTAACGCTCGCGCAGCAAATTGGCATCATGTTTCAAGAACATCAAGATGGTTTTCCTGCCACCGTTTTGGAAACCGTCTTGTTAGGACGTTTTCCTCATTTATCCCCTTGGGAAATGGAAGGTGAAGGAGATTTGGTCATCGCGCTTGCGGCATTAGATCGTTTGGATCTGACTCCTTTTCGTGATCGAGCTTTGAACAGCTTATCCGGTGGCGAACGACAACGAGCGGCATTGGCCACTTTAATGGTGCAAACGCCTGATGTCTGGCTGGTGGATGAACCGACTAATCATCTGGATTTACGTTATCAAGTGGCCGTGATGGGGTTACTTGCGGAGCAGGCGAGTATCGATAAGGTTGTCGTGATGTCATTGCATGATGTGAATGTCGCTGCTCAGTGGTGCAGCCATGTATTGCTCTTGTACCCAGATCGTCCGCCGATTTGGGGCGCTGCTGCCAGCCTCTTAACACAACACAATTTAGAGCCACTTTACCGCCAAAAACTCGCCATGACAGAACTAAACGGCAAGCCCCTGTTTGTGCCAGTGGCCTGATTTACTCAAGTCTCTTGTCAGTTACGATTCATTGAGTGGTCGAACTTGTTGTAGCAAGTTACTACAACTGATGCATTGTTAATCAAGAATAGGTGTTAGATAGTCAGGACCAAGTTGCTGCATTTGCTGTTCAACCCAGATCACTCTTTGACGAAGGTAAAAGGTTAAATCGTTAGGGCTTCGAGTGCGTGGACTTGGCAGCATGATGGCCAGTCGCGCTGCTTGGTTTATGGTGAGTTTACTGGCTGATCGCCCAAAATAATGTTGGCTCGCGGCTTCGACACCGTAAATGCCTTTACCAAATTCCGCTATGTTTACATACACTTCTAAGATCCGCTTTTTACCCCAAAGTGTTTCAAGGCTCAGAGCCAACCCTGCTTCCAGCCCTTTACGAATAAAGCTTCGACCAGACCAGAGAAAGAGGTTTTTTGCGGTTTGTTGCGTAATGGTACTGGCACCACGAAGACCATCACCATCGTCGTATTGGCTTAGCGCCTTACTGATGGCGGCAAAATCAACACCGTAGTGATTAGGAAAACGCTGATCTTCTGAGGCAACAAACGCCAGTGGTACATGAGAAGGGAGTTTATCAATACTGATCCAATCTTGAGTCACCGGATAAGGGCTTTGCAGCATAAACGCCGTTGTCGGTGGCGGAATAAAGCGAAACACCAACAGAACAAGAATCAACAATAACAATGCACGCCAAATGACGGTCCACATTTTTCTGAAAAGACTGTGTTTACGCTGTGCCATTTAGAATCTCTTATTGGTTTTCGTGAGTTTTTTAGCCCACAAGATGTAAGAGTATAAACAATAAAGAGTCTAATTCTTTAATAAATCTTTAGTTTTGAGTGCGCAGATTCTAGAGTTCGATTCTTGTCGCATTCGCTCGTCAAAATTGCAGTATCAGTAATACCTGACCAGCTTGCATCATCGCAACAAGGACATCTTTAAATGGCCGACTTTGACTCTAGGCAAGTATTACTTTTTTATGCGCATTAAAGTGTGGTTTTTATCTTTTTTATGCGCATAAAAATGTTATTGTTTGTTGGTCATTCAATCATAGTCTCTGGAGATAGGTAACAATGAAGCGCACGTTACTCGATCAACTTATCCATTGGAAAAACCAAGCAACGAGAAAACCGATACTCATTGATGGTGCAAGACAAACCGGCAAGACCTTTCTATTGCAAGAGCTTTTTGGAAAGACTTTCCCCAACAGCGTGCGAATTGATTTTTTGGAAACGCCAAATCTAAAAGACGCTTTTGATGGCTCGCTACACCCAGATGACATTCTTACGAATATAGAGTTGATCACAGGCCAAGCCTTTGACCCAGAGACAGATCTGCTTATTTTAGATGAAATAGGCGAATGCGAATCTGCCGTCACAGCGCTTAAATATTTCGCCGAAAAAGCGCCTACTTATTACATCGCTGCCAGTGGCTCTAATATTGGATTACTAAATACCTTCCCTGTGGGAAAAGTAGAGCAACATAATTTACGCCCTCTTAGTTTTTTAGAGTTTTTACACGCTACCGAAGAGAAAGCGTTAATTAAGGCCTTTGAGGCGCAAACTAACTCCGCAGCCGCTCATGCAAAGCTTTTCGACAAATTGACTGATTACTACTTCACCGGTGGCATGCCAGAAGCCGTAGCGACGTGGTTCTCCAATAAAAACGACAGTATTTTAACGCGCATTGAAAAAGTGTCGAAAGTACAAGAAGACTTAATAGAAGGCTATCGACGAGACTTTGGTAAATACTCAGGAAAGGTGAATGCACAGCTCATAGCGTCTGTTTTTAATAGTATTCCCTCTCAATTATCCGCTGTGATGGACGAATCGGTTAAGCGTTTTAAATTTAAGGGGGTAGTAGAGCGTAAATCACGTTATAGCGACTTTGAAAGTGCTATACATTGGCTGACTCGTTGCCGCCTTGCATTGACTTGTTATCCAATAGAAGGTCTTCCAAGGTCGCCACTCGCCGCTTATAAGAAAGACAACTTAGTAAAGCTCTTTCTATTCGATGTTGGCTTGCTTAACCACATGCTCGGCACCCACTACAAAGAACTCAAACAACAAAACTACGAATACAAAGGCTATATTGCAGAAAACTTCGTCCAGCAAGAACTCACTACACTCGGAATAGACCCAAGTTATTCATGGAATGATGCTCGTGCGGAAATCGAATTTTTATTAACAAATGAAGACGGGGAAATCATTCCCGTAGAAGTGAAAAGTGGAAAACGTACTCGAGCCAAATCGCTCCAATCCTACATAACAAAATGTCAGCCACATAAAACGTTCAAACTCACAGGAACACAAGGCTCATCCGAACTAGAGCAAAGCAACATCGTCATGCCGCTTTATTATGTGATGTATTTGACTCAGAAATGGTAGCGCGGCGGGTTTAAAAAAGAGGCTGCGAGGCTAACGAGTAGGCGCCAAGCCATAGAGGTTAATTTTCATCTGCCCCTAATTCTGTGCAATTACTTACTTTTTAAGCTATAACTAATTAATACGCTTAGTGTTTTAAAAGAATGAATGAAGCAAAATCTTACGTTCAAACACAACGATATACAGTCTTGCTACGATACCGCCTTCAACTCTACAGCATCACTGAATGGGATGAATAGGCGTCGTAAGTAAACCGCCCCCAATAACGCAATCTTGTTACTGTGTCGGTAAAACTCAATATAATAGCGACTAACAAACACCATAAACCTCCACAAAACGTCTGGTCAGTTAGTCTATGATGGGACATTACTATGTATGAGCTTATTCAATTGGCTGGCGCCATCACCCTACTACTCTGGGGAATTCGTATGGTGCGCACAGGATTCGAACGCGCCTACGGAAAAAGTTTAGAAAATGCTATTCGTCTAATGACACGTCGCCGCTTACAGGCTGCGGCTTTAGGTGGTATCGCCGCTGCCGCATTGCAGTCCGGCACCGCGGTTGTCCTTTTGGCAGCAAGCTTTGTTGCCACCAGCGCATTAGGACTGATTCCTGCTTTAGCTTTGGTGGTCGGCGCTGAGATAGGCTCAAGCCTCATGGCAATGTTGCTCAGTTTCGATCTTTCTGCGCTGTCTCCGTTGCTGTTACTCATTGGCTACATCAGCTTTCAAAAATCCTCAAAACGAAAACATAAATACTGGGGACGCATTTTCCTTGGCCTTGGCCTGTTACTCCTTGCCTTATCCCTTATTGCCAGAAGCACTGCCGATATGCGCTCTGGCAATGGGATGACTTACCTCACCAGTATATTCGAGCACGACACACTCTTAACGCTTTTTCTTGTTGCCTTATTTACTTGGCTCGTCCATTCCAGTTTGGCCGTTATTCTGATTATTACTCATCTTGTCACCGATGGTGCCATCTCTTTAGACATGGCGATGATCATGGTTATTGGGGCTAATATTGGTGGCGCTTTACCGGCTCTCAGTTCCGGTTGGGGGCTGAGTGCAAAAGGTCGATTGGTGATAATAGGAAACCTAGTTATCCGTTCCTGCGCCGTGATCATTGGATTACTAATTTATTTTTTTCAAGAGTCAGGGTGGATTTCCTTGGCAAAATTTGGCTTAGACTCACCCATGATTTTCCATGTCATGATTAATGCCATTAACGGTGTTTTATTCCTCACCATGCTGCCTTTCTGGGCAGGCTTTTTAAAAAAATATGT